>JAKZTB010000090.1:0-18117 GCA_047517345.1 Alphaproteobacteria bacterium | reverse complement strand
GCTGCTCGGCTTCAGCTACGGACAGCGGCTTGGCTGGACGTCGGACGAAATTCTGCTTCTGTTCGCGGTCGGCATTTTGTCCTGCGCCGGCTTCATCTACCGTCAGCTGACCATCGCGGAACCGTTGGTGAATTTGAAGCTGTTCCGCAACATGCAGTTCACGGCGGCGGCGCTGATCGCCTTCTTCACCGAATGCGCCTTTCTGTCCTCGACCATCATGCTGCCGCTGTTCGTGCAGCAGATACAGGGCTTCACGCCGCTCAATTCCGGGCTGCTTCTGGTGCCCTCAGGCCTGCTGATGCTCGTCTTGTTCCCGCTGTCGGGACGGCTCGGCGACATGGTGCCGCCGCAATATCTGGTCTATGCCGGGCTGCTGTCCTATTCGATTTCCTTCGCGCTGATGGCCGGGATGGACGTCAACACGCCGTTCTGGACCGTGGTCATGTTCACGCTGGTGATGCGCGCCGGTTCCGCCTTCACCCGGCCCGTGACCAACGCGACGGCGCTCAGCTCCCTGCCGCGCGACCAGGTCCATCAGGGCTCGAGTTCGCTCAATTTCGCCCGCAAGCTGGGCGGCGCGGTCGGGGCGAACGCCGTAATCGTGTTCCTGGAGTTGCGTATCCCGTTCCACGGCGACGCCTTCACCGCGATGCAGACCAACGTCAACCAGACGAGCCGCGAGCTGCGCGAGGAGATCGTCCGCCTGTTCACCGAGGCCGGCGTGCCGGAAGCCGCCCGCGAGCCCGGCGCGCTGCAGTTCATGGGCGACGTGATTCTGGCCCAGGCCAGCACGCGCGGCTTCCAGGACGCCTTCATGGTGCTGGCGATCATGGCCTTCGCCGCGATCTTGCCGGCGATGATGATGGCCCGCCTGATGAAGAAAGCCCCGCCGCCGGGCAGGGTCGCGCGGGCGACGGCGTAACGCGAAACTTCGCGAAGGCGGGTCCAAACGCCTATAGTCGCATCACAGAACGCAGGGAGGGTTACGGAATGAAATTCGGGTTGCGGTACTGCAATGCTGGCCGCTACGTCTATCCGGCGAATGCGGTCGAGCTGGTTCAGGCGGGCGAGGCGGCGGGGTTCGAGTCGGCCTGGACGGTCGATCACGTGGTGGTGCCGGAAGGCTACCAGTCGGCCTATCCTTATTCCGACGACGGCAAGATGGCCGGCGGCAAGAACGACATGCCGATCCCCGACCCGTTGATCTGGATGGCCTATACCGCGGCCGCGACGTCGAAGATCAACTTGGCGACCGGCATCCTGATCGTGCCGCAGCGCAACCCGGTGGTCGCGGCGAAGCAGATCGCGACCCTCGACCTGATGTCCGGTGGGCGGGTGCTGCTCGGCATCGGCGTCGGCTGGCTGGAGGAGGAGTTCAACGCCATCGGCGTGCCCTTCGGCGACCGCGGCCGCCGCACCGACGAATATATCGCGACCATGCAGGAGCTCTGGTCCTCCGACCTGCCGACCTTCGAGGGCGAGTTCACCCAATTCAAGGCCGCGCGCAGCGAGCCGAAACCGGTCGACGGCGCCGTGCCGATCATCGTCGGCGGCCATTCCAAGGCGGCGGCTCGGCGCGCCGGGCGGCTCGGCGACGGGTTCTTTCCCGCGCGCGGGGCCTCGCCCGAACTGATCGACCTGGTCCGCCGGACCGCCGAGGAGCGCGGCCGCGACCCGGACGCGATCGAGATCACCGCGAGCCTCCCGGAGGACCTCGACACGATCCCGGAATTGGCCGCGCGCGGCGTCGGCCGGCTGCTGGTGCCGGTGCTGCCGATGTTCGGCGTGGCCGGCATCATCAACAGCATCGACGAGGTTGCGCCCTGGGCCGACACCATCGACAAATACCGGGATTTGTAGGCCGCCATGTGGGAGCAATCGGCCGATATCGAATGGATCGAGCCCTATGAGGGGTTCCAATACCGCGCGCAGACGACGGTCGTGGAAAGCGCCGAGCAGACGCGCGCCCTGCAGGTGTGCGGCATCGATCCGGCGGTCTTCGGCGGCACGGCCGACCCGTCCTTTTTCATCAGTATCGCGATTCATGCGGGGGTCGAGAGCGGCATTTCATCGGACGGCAGCGTCAACATGGTGCAGAGCCTGGTGCAGCACGGCCCGCTCGCCCTCGAACGGGAAATTTCCATTGCCGGCGAAGTCGTAGGCGTCGAGGACGTGCCGCGCGGCAAGGCGGTCACCAGCGAGGTCCGTTTCGCCGGCCCCGACGGCAAAACCGCAATCACCGCGAAGCGACGGTCCCTGCGGCCCGATCCGGCGAAGGCCGGCGCGCGCGGCGCCGGCGACCGCCCGGCGCCCGTGGTCGAAGATATGACGCAACTGCGCAAACTAAGCGATGTCGAGATGACGCCGGAACGGGTCACCGGCTACCGTGCGACCGGCAACCGCATCCATTTCGACCCCGATGCGGCGAAGGCCGCCGGGTTCCGCGCGCCAATCATCGGTGGTGGCATGGGCGTGCATTATCTGGCCGCCGCGATCTGGCGCGAATTCACGCCGCAAACCATCGATCTCGACATCTATTTTCGGCGCCCGGTCTTCTGGGACGACCAACTGTCGGTCATGGTCGACGACCGCGGCGGGCCGTGGATCGCGATCTGCCTGGCCAAGGACGGCAAGGTCGCGACCGAGGCGCGGATCAATCGGATCGGGTAGGGGAGAGTGGCATGACTACGGATACAGCAATCGAAACCGGACCGGGCAAGCTGCGCGGCGCGCTGAGCGAGGGTATCCACAGTTTCAAGGGAGTCCCCTACGCGCAATCCACGGCGGGACCGGGGCGTTTCATGCCGCCGCTGAAACCGCAGCCTTGGACAGGCGTGCGTGACGCTCTGGCGCTGGGGGACCGGGCGCCGCAGCGGGCCCGGCCGATCCGTCCGGCGAATGCCTGGATTCGCGACACGTCGCCGACAAACGAGACTTGCCTGTACCTCAACGTCTACACGCCGGGGCTCGGCGACGGGGCCAGGCGACCGGTAATGGTGTGGCTGCATGGCGGCGGCTATTTCGCCGGCTCCGGCGGATCGGCCGGCCTCGACGGCAGCAATCTGGCGCGGCGCGGCGACGTTGTCGTCGTCACTCTCAACCATCGGCTGAATGCGTTCGGCTACTGTCATCTCGCCGGTCTCGGCGGAGATCGCTTCGCCGACGCCGGCAATGCTGGGATGCTGGACATCGTCATGGCCTTGGAATGGGTACGCGACAACATCTCGAATTTTGGCGGCGATGCCGGCAACGTCACGATTTTCGGCCAGTCCGGCGGCGGCTCCAAAGTCGCGGTCATGATGACCATGCCGGCAGCCAAGAGTTTGTTCCGCAAGGCGATCATGCAGAGCAGTTCGTCCCACTTGCGGCTCGCCACGGCCGAGAACGCGGAAGAGGCGGCGCAGCAGCTGATGCGCGAAGTTGGAATGGACAGCGCAGACGCGTTGCGCGGCGCGGACGCCGACGCGCTGGTGGCGGGCTACCGCGCCGCCGTGCAGGCGAATTACGGCAATGACAGCTTCCGCCCGGTGGTCGACGGGCGGTCGATCCACAACCATCCCTTCACCCTCGACGCGCCGGACCTGGCGTCCGATATCCCACTGATGATCGGCTCCTGCGAGACGGAGAAGAGCTTCTACGACATCACCGTCGATCCGGCGAAGCTGCCGCTGACCGCGGACCAGTTGCAGGCGGACGTGATACGTTTCGTCGGCATCGAGGACGGCAAAGCCCGCGACCTGATCGCCGCCTACCGGGCACGGCGCGGCGATGCCTCGGGACGCGACCTCTTCAACGTCATTGCCAGCGACCACATGTACCGGCGCAACGCGATCGAGGCAGCGGAGATCAAGTCGCGGCAAGGCGGCGCGCCGGCCTGGCTCTACGAGTTCACCTGGAAGACGCCGGCGCTGGGCGGCATCCTCAAGACACCGCACACGCTGTGCATCCCCTTCGTGTTCGGCACTGTGGAGGCCGCCCGCGAGTTCACCGGCACCGGACCGGAACAGACCGCGCTGATGGACACGGCGATGGAGACCTGGCTCGCCTTCGCCCGCACCGGCAACCCGAACAATGCGCGGCTGCCCGATTGGGCGCCCTACGACGCGGCGGACCGCACGACGATGATCTTCGACAATGAATGCGCCCCCGTCCAGGACCCCAAGCGCGAGGACCGGCTGACGATCAACGCGTGTCCGAAGTTCATTTCCGACCAACAATGGTCGGCGGCGGCGTGAGAGGAAATAAGCCGAACCGTCAGTAATCGAAAAATCCCGGTGGGCGCCATTTTTCAAGCTGGCGCTCGCCCGTGTCACAGGCCGGGCGGGCTGGGCCGGTCGTTCGAATTAAATTTGATGTCGCTTTATTTCTGTAGGATGCTGCCCGACCGCCTATCCCCGAATTTTTGCCAGACTCACCTTATGAGAAATCTGACCGCCACCATCTGCCTGACCGTTGCCGTGCTTCTTGGCAGCGCGGGATCGGGTTGGAGTAGCAATTTTCAGAAGGTTCTGGAGGCCGCCGAGCGGGGATCTCCCCGTGCACAGTTCAAACTGGGTGTGATGTACGAAGAAGGAAAAAGTGTCCCCCAGAACTATAAGACCGCCGTGAAATGGTACGGACGTGCCGCGAAACAGGGATTAGCCGAGGCTCAGGACAAATTGGGTTTTATGTACACACATGGACACGGCGTTCCATGGGACCGTGAGACGGCTCTGAAGTGGTACAGGCTCGCTGCCGATCAGGGGTATGCCAAATCCCAGTTCAATCTCGGTCAGATGCACTTCAAAGGACGCGGTGTTCCCCAGAGCTATGAGGGTGCGGTTAAGTGGTGGCGAATTGCCGCTGAACAGGGGTATGTCCGCGCCGAGTTCAAGCTGGGGGTGATGTACGAAAAAGGACGGGGTGTTCCACGGAACTATGAGACGGCGGTGAAGTGGTACCGACTCGCCGCCGAGCAGGGGTATGCCCCATCCCAGTTCAATCTGGGTTGGATGTACCGCAAGGGAAAAGGTGTTCCACAGGACGATAAGACTGCGGTGGAGTGGTACCGCCTCGCTGCCGAAAAGGGCTATGCCAAGGCCCAGTTCAATCTGGGTGTGATGTACTTCACGGGTTACGGCGTCGAAAAAGACAATGTCTATGCCTATATGTGGGGGAATCTTGCGGCGTCCAAGGGCAATAAGTATGGCGGCGAAGTGCAACACCACGTTGCGAGACTAATGACCGCCGCTGACATTTCCTTCGCACAAAAACTTGCCCGCGATTGTGTCCGTAGGAAATACAAAGGGTGTTGAGCGAGACTCCACCCCCTTGCTTCACAAGTTCTCAGGAAAAGGGAGCCAGGACGCGGTCGAAAGTATCCGCCGTTCTTCGAAGGCCGCCTGTCGGATACGTTGCCGCGCGCGGCCCAAATTTACTGCGTAAAGCTCGTCAGAAATCATAGAACCCCGGTGGGCGCCATTTCTCAAGCTGGCGTTCGCCGGCGTCGCAGGCGGGGCGGGGCCGGTTGGCGACAAAATGGAGGCGTTCGGGCGGTGGCGAGAGGCCGGCGATTTCCAGCACCATCTTGCGGAGGATGGCGCGGGCGAAATCCTCGAATCCCTTCGCGACGACGATGAAGGCGCCGGGGCCGCCGATGACGCAGTCCTCGTAGTATAGGTCCAGCTGGGCCATCGAGGGGTAGCCGCGCGGGCTGGGGCGGTCGTTGATGATCGGCAGGCCGTTGATGACTACGCCATCCGCCAGCGCGCGGTCGCGGGCGAGCAACACATAGGCGCCCTTGTTGTTGGGGCCGTCACCGGAGATGTCGATGACCCTCCGCGTGCCCTCGAACCCGTTGCCCGCGAAGCTCCGGGACGCTGCGGCGATGACGGTGCTGATCGAGGTATAGCGTTCGGTCGTGACCTCCGGCCGTGACACCGCGTCCGCGAAGGCGGCGGCGCTGGCGGCGTCCGACAGCTCCGTCCATCCGACCAGCGTGCGCTGGTGGTGTTCGCCGGCCCATTCGATATAGGTGACGGCGATGCGGCCGAGCATCCCGCCTTGGATCGCCCTGATCACCTCGGGATGGCGCAGGGCGTCGACGAAACCCTGGCGCTGCAAATTGGCTTCGTCCCGGTCCGTACTGCCCGAGATATCGGCCGCCAGCACCAGTTCCAGATCGACCGCGCGCTGCGCGGCCATGCCGGGGAACGCCAAACAGATGCAGATGGCGGCCAGAAAGCGCTGCATTGCAATCCTCCCTGTCCGGAAGATTAGCGCCGTGCGACAAGCGAATCCATGCGTAGGGAGGTCAATCGCATGTAAGGCGTCATGCCGCCAAGCTCCCCTTCCCATCACCCCGGACAAGCGGCATAGCCGCGCCGATCCGGGGTCCATGCCGACGCAAGACGCGGCTTCAACATGGTTCCCGGATCAGCGGCACTTCGCGCCTTGTCCGGGATGACAAGCTTTGCGTAATCGACGACGATGCCTCGGGACATGCGATTGCCCTTCGTGAGTGAGGAATATCGCCGAATGTCCGTATCGCTGGCCGCGCCGTAGATCGTTTGTTACCGTGCAATTCAAGGAAATCGAATGCGCGGGCTTTGGGGGTCGTTACCGTAATGAAATTTGGCGTTTTACAGTTCTTCAGCTGGCCGGGACGGCGCATTCCGCTGGAACAGGTCTATGAGCGTGCGTTCGACCGCATCGAGTTGATGGACAAGACCGGCTACGACGCGGTGTGGCTGGCCGAGCATCATTTCAGCACCTACAGCGTCTGCCCCTCGGTCCACATCATGGGCGCGCACGTTGCGGCGCATACCAAGAACATCCGCATCGGGACGGGCATCTCGCTGGCGTCCTTCTATCACCCGCTGCGGTTGGCCGAAGAGGTGGCCCTGCTCGACCAGCTCACCCATGGCCGGGTCAACTGGGGCGCCGGACGGGGCTTCGACGCGACGGAGCATAAGGCGTTCGGCGTGGCGCCGGAGGACAGCTACCCGAAATTCCGCGAAAGCGTGGAGGTCGTCGTGAAGGCGTGGCAGGACGGGTCCTTCACTCATAAGGGCAAATATTTCGAATACGAGGATATCGAGGTCCTGCCGAAACCCTACCAGAAGGACATGCCCGTCTGGATCGGCGCGACGTCGGAGTCGTCGATCGAGTGGGCCGCTTCCAAGGGCTTCTCGATCCTGCTGGGACCGCACGCCACGCACCCGGAAAGCCGCGAGAAGCGCGATTTCTACAGGGGTGCGCTGGAAGCCGCCGGCCATTCCTTCGAGGGCCGCGAAATTCCCGTCACCCGCACCATCGCCATCGGCGAGACGATGGAAGAAGGATTCGAGGTGGGCCGGAACGGCGCGGAATTCATGTTCGGCAGCTATCTGCGCAAACAGGGCAATATCCGCGGCGGACCGGAAGCCGCCGCGCAGGGCAAGACCCAGGCCAACGACGCGATGCTCGCCGCCGAGCGCGCGGGCATCGATCCGGTCGAGCGCTACGTCAACGAGATCGCGCTGTGCGGCACCGCGGAAAAGGTGATCGACGATATCGAACGCCTGCGCGAAACCAACGGCATCGAGTACCTGATGATCGCGCCGCTGGGGCACGACAGCTTCATCCGTTTCACCGAAAAGGTGATGCCGCATTTTCTTTGAGCGCTGATGCGGTGAAGGGTGGTATGGCGTTGTGGCGGTGCGGTATTAGGAGAATCCGCTCAATCCCCGACGTTCACGAAACGAAACGCCCGGGCCAGCTCCTGGCGGCAGTTGGTCTCATACCGTTTGCCGTGCGTGAGCAGAATGCGTTCTGGATTCCAGTCCATCATCTTGCGCACAACCCGGCGCAAGTGATCCTCTCGGCCGCGAAATGTCATGCGCATGTCTTTGGGCATGGAGCCGTGTGGATGCATGACGCCGCCGAAACGCAATAGCATCCGTTTTATCGGCGAGGCGATGCGCCCGGCCTCGAAATTTTCGATCAGGTCGGTCAGGACCAATGTTCGGGAGGGGTGATGGAACAACACGGTTTCGGTCATATAGCGCCCGGTCACTGGTAGACAGGATAGCGTATCTTCCCAACCCGCCACCCCCGCGCCGTCTAACACATACGGGCTGTCGGGCAGGCGGTCCCCAGCACGGTCCTTCACACCCGGCGCGGCCAGAATGCGAGCTTTTGGATACGCCTCCGCCCAATCGCGCACCCACCAGTAATGAATTTTATTTGGGGCGACAATATCGTCAACTTCGCCTAAAGCGTTAATCTCTCGAGCAAGATCAGGCGTAAAAGTGGTCGGGGAATGAACCACAATGTTTCCACCCGGCAATCGAATCAATGTCATGCGGGTCGAGAAAGTCATTCTGAGCGGCTAGATGCCGAAACCGATCTTCGGGCCATCGACAATCCAGATATTCTCGGTGATCGGTTTGACAGTATTGAGGGGCGTGTAAAGAAAGTTCCGCATGTTCTTATCCGACAACTCGCAAAACCTGATCCTTCGATTCGCGAGGCCGCCAGCCTACACCGGCCGGTCGCCCGCCGCGGTCTGCGTCGATCAGCAGTTTCCAGGGCACGCCATCGGTGCGGCCTGGGCGCCTTTCCCAGTCGTAATCGTCGAGATGGCGAATGAAGGGTTCGTCGGACATGGCGGGACCTTCCAAATATCGCTGACCCGGCTAGCGGAAAATTATTCCTCCGGCAGCCCGAGTTCGGCGAGTTGCGCGCCTATCCGGTCAAGGACCCGCGTCGAAAAAACCATCGCGTCCTTGTAACGCTTGACCGTCATATCCGGATAGGCGGCCGACAGCGCGTCGAAAGACGCCCGCGCCTCCGTTTCGCGCCCGGCGCCCCAAAGCGCCGGCGCGAGATTACGATGGATCCAATGGGCGTTCCGCCGCTCGTCGAGCGCCCGCTGGAACATGTCGGCGGCCGCGTTGTCGTCGCCCGCCACCTGATGGGCCGAGGCGATGCCGACATAATGATTGAAGTTCATGGGATCGACCGGGCTGAGACGGAGCGCGCGCTCGAAATGTGTCTGCGCCTCTTCCGGCCGGTCGGCGTAGGTGTCCAGCCACCCCAGTCGGCTGTAGGCCCAAGCGGCATTGGGATCGAGCGCCACTGCCCGTTCCAGCAGAATTCGAGCGGCGCCGTAATTCCGCGCGATGGTATGGACCGTGCCCAGCACGGTGAGGATCAACGGGTCTTCGGTGGAGAGATTTGCCGCGCGTTCGGCGAGCGATAACGCCTGCGCCTTGGCCGATTCGATATCGTCGACCCAGTTGTAAACGGAACGCTGGGCATGGCACCACGCCGCCAGCGCAAGCGCCAAGGGGTAGTCCGGATCGATCTCCAGGGCGCTGTTGAGCAGTTCGAGCGCTTCGGTCGCCTCGTCCTTTTCCAGCATCCAGACATGGCTCAAGGCGCGCATGGTGTAATCGTAGGCGCCCATATTCTGCGGCGGCTTGCGCCGCGCGCGCTCGACTTCCGCCAACCGGATGGAAGGCTGCAGCGCACCGGCGACCTGTTCGGTGATCTGGTCCTGCAGATCGAAGATGTCGTCGAGCGAGCCATCGTACTTCTCGGCCCAAATGTGCGCGTCCCCTTCGGTTTCAATAAGCTGCACGGTGATCCGGACCCGCCCGCCGGCGCGCTGAACGCTGCCTTCCAATAAATAGGCAACGCCCAGTTCGCGGCCGATTTCGCGTACATTTTTCGCCTGCCCCTTGTAAACGAAGGCGGAGTTGCGGGCGATGACGAAGAAGGCGCGGATGCGGCTCAGCGCGGCGGTCAGCGCCTCCACCACCCCATCCGCGAAATACTCCTGCTCCGGGTCGCCGGACAAATTGTCGAAGGGCAACACGGCGATGGACGGTTTGTCGGGCAACGCCAAGGGCGCATCGGCAGCCGCCGCCTCGGCCGTTGTCTCCGCCGCGTCGGAAGCGGCGGGCAACCATTGCCACACGCGAACCGGGCGGGAAATATTCTTGACCTCTTTTTCGCCCAAGTCGGTGAATGATGCATCGATACGGTCCCGGATCTGTTCGTAGGTGCCACCGGAAATACAAATGCCACCGGGCTGCGCCATGACTTCGAGCCGCGCCGCGATGTTCACCCCATCGCCCTGGATATCGTCCCCATCGATCACGACGTCGCCCAGATTGACCCCGACGCGGAATTCGATACGCTTATCCTCCGGCAGGGCGGCATTTCGTTCCGCACAGGCTTGCTGCGTTTCCAAGGCCGAACGCACGGCGTCCACGACGCTTGGGAATTCCGCCAGCATGCCGTCGCCCATGAGTTTCACGATCCGTCCATGGTGTTCGGCGATCTTTGGATCGATAAGGTCCGAGCGCAGGGTTTTAAGGGCCGCGAGCGTGCCTTCCTCGTCCGCGCGGATGAGCCGCGAGTAACCGACCACATCTGCGGCCAGAATAGCGGCGAGACGTCGTTCCATCGGTGTACTTCCCTAACCTCGTTCACTAAGAGGCCACCGCAGGGTGCGTGACGGGGCGACGGCTCCAACGTGACCGGCGTCAACCAACTTCACATTCACTGACAATTACATTGCCCAGCCGGACCGTTTCTTTGACAAGAAATTCTAAATCTTCCGTAATCGTACGGTGGTTGTTTATGGCGACCCGTAGGAAATGCTCTCCATGAACAGTCGTATCCGAAACTGCCGCGGCGCCGGCTTCTTGCATCCGAAGCATGATTTCCGTGTTTATATACTTTAGCGCCTCATCCGATTTGTTCCCTGGATTATACCGAAAACAGACGATATTGAGGCTGGTGTCCGATCTTAGCTCCAGCGTCGGATCGCCGCCGATTAGGCCGGTAAGATAGGTCGCTTGCGCGATATTTTGGTCGATCAGGCGGCCGAATTTTTCGATCCCGTGTTCCTGCAACGACATCCAGATTTTCAGCGCTCTAAAGCCTCGGGATGTCTGGACGCCGTAATCGAACAACCAAGGGGCGGCCGCGATACCGCGCTCGGTCGTTTCCAAATACTCTGGTGTCAGCCCAAATGTCCCGCGATGAGCTTTCAAATCGCGGACCAGCGCGCAACCGACTTCGAACGGTGCGTGCAGCCATTTATGCGGGTCCAGTGCAATTGAATCCGCCAACTCGAGTCCTGCGACCCGACATCTGTTTTTAGGCGCAATGGCTAAAAGCGCACCGATACATCCGTCAATGTGGAACCACAGTTTTTCAGGCGACAAAGCGCTGCGAGTCCTTGCAGGTCATCGATGGCGCCGGTGTTCACCGTACCCGCAGTTGCGATGACGCATGCCTGTTGGAATCCTGCGGCGCGGTCCTCTGCAATAGCCGATTGTAAGGCGGCCACATCCAACACACAGTCCCGTCGCAAGGGAATTCTGCGTAAAGCTGAATTGCCAAGCCCCAGCGTTTCCATGGCAATCTGGTGACAGCTATGGACCTGATAGGAGCTGTAGAAACGCAGCGGCCTCTCGATGCCGCTGACGCCATTTTCGCGTATGTCAATTCCAGAAATTTCGTTTCGGGCAACTGTCAGACCGATGAAATTGGCCATTGATCCACCGCTGACCAGCGTACCGCTGGCCTCCTTTGGAAAGCCCACGATTTGCTTGAACCAATCGACGACCTGTTGATCGATCAAGGCGGCCGCGTGATTTCCACCCCCGAGGTTGGAGCCGAGAATGGCCGCGAGAAAATCCCCAAGGGCGCCGGTAAAATTGCTGGAACCCATGTACCACATCCAAAATCGCGGATGAATGTTGCCCATCGGATATGGCATCATGTTCTCGGCGAGCCCGCGATAGACCGCTTCCATCGAAGTGGGCTTTATTGGCAGGCAGGTATCGAAATTCGCCCGAACTTCTTAGGGCATCGCCTGCCATACGGGCCGATCCCGCACGTCGCGCATATAGCCGATCGCGTCATCGATAATCTGGTGCGAGAGTTCGCGAAGAGACTCCCAATCGCCCGGATCGAGAGTTTCTTCGTTTCTGGGTACGGCAATGTTCATGGGCATAAACGCACATCAGCCCATTTGATAGCCAGGTGTCGACTTCGAGAGCGCGATTTCCTCTTCGGTCATTTCCTCTTCGATCCCCTCGAATAGCGGCGAGGAGAGATAGCGCTCGCCTGTATCCGGCAACATGCAGAGGATGACCGAACCGGGGTCCGCTTTTTCGGCGACCTGCATTGCGACGGCAAATGTCGCGCCGCTGGAAATACCCACCAGGATGCCTTCCTTCGCGGCCAGTTTGGTCGCCCATTCGATGCCGGCCGGCCCAGGCACCGCAATCAACTCGTCGTAATGCCCGGCGTCGAGAAATTCCTGCAGCACGAGCGGAATGAAATCCGGTGTCCAGCCCTGGATCGGGTGCGGTTCGAAGGCCGGGTGGCTGCTGGCCGGCGCACCGCCGGCGCCGCGCTCTTGTGCCACGCCGCTGCCGATAAGTGCCGCATTGGCCGGTTCTCTGAGGATGATTTTAGTATCCGGGCGTTCCTTGCGCAGGACGCGCCCGACACCGGTGGCCGTACCGCCGGTGCCGTACCCGGTGACAAAATAATCCAGCCGGTCGCTGTCGCAATCGGCGATGATTTCACGCGCCGTGGTGTTTTCATGGATTTTCGCGTTGTAATCGGTTTCGAATTGGCGGGCGAGATACCAGCCATTGGCCTCGGCCAGTTCGACCGCCTTCCGGTACATGCCGAAGCCCTTTTCCGCCCGCGGCGTCAGCACGACTTTGGCCCCCATGATGCGCATCAACCGGCGCCGCTCGATCGAGAAACTGTCCGCCATCGTCACCACCAGGTGATATCCCTTGGCCGCACAGACCATGGCCAGACCGATGCCGGTGTTGCCGCTGGTCGCCTCGACGACCGTCTGGCCGGGTTTCAGTTCGCTGGCACATTCCGCTTCTTAGATGATCGATACGGCCAACCGGTCCTTGACCGACGCGGCAGGATTGAAGAATTCCGCTTTCACGTACAGCCGGATACCTTTCGGCGCCAAGTTGTTGACGCGGATACACGGCGTATTGCCGATCGTGTCCAAGACACTTTCATACAACTGTCCACAACCGTTGGTGGTTCGTCCGTTATCTTGAGAGCTCATTGGTTTTCTCGCTCATAGTTGGCTCCGATTTTCTAAAGGGTAGACCCTATCAGGATAGCAAGCTTGACGGAGTCATGAAGATTTTCTGTCGAAGAGACGGTTATTGGGCTATCTCTTTTGGTTATGAGATACGCGTTTAACGAATTCGAACTTGATCCGGACAAATTCGAACTGCGGCGAGATGGCGATTTGGTGGCGCTGGAACCGCAAGTCTTTGCGCTTCTCAAATTTCTTATCGAACGCCGCGATCGGATGGTTTCGAAAGACGATATCATCGAGAATGTCTGGCACGGAGGTGTCGCGTCCGACGCCTCGATCGCCAGCCGGATCAGGTTGGCGCGTCAGGCCGTGGGAGACGATGGCACCGCGCAGCACAGTATCCGCACGATCCATGGTCGCGGGTTTCGGTTTGTTGCACCCGTGTTCATCCGGTCCGAAGCAAGCGCCGCGAGGATTCAGGACTCGGTTTCGGCCGAAGAACTTTCGTCGGACATGCCGGGCGCCGGCTTCCTGGAAAATACCAAGCCATCCATCGTCGTCCTGCCCTTTCAATTGCTTGGCGCCGGGCCCGCCGATGATGTTATTGGCGACGCCATCCCGCATGAACTGATCCAGGCCCTGTCACGCCTGCGGTGGCTGTTTGTCATCGCGCGCGGAACGGCCTTTCGATTTCGCGAACCCGACCCCGATGTGCAGAAAATCGGTAAAACGCTGGGCGTGCGTTACTGTTTGGCGGGTTCGATTGAAATTTCGGATCAAGCGATTGCGATCTCGGTCGAACTGTCCGACACGAGCGACGGCGGCGTCGTGTGGGGCGAACGGATTTCGTCGGCGATCGAGGGCATACACGATATCAGAGCCGAGATCGTCGCCCGCGTGGTCTCGTCGCTGGAAACCCGCATCCCCCTGCATGAAGCCCACGTCGCGGGATTGGGCGTACCTGAAAACCTGAACGCCTGGTCGAATTACCACCTGGCTCTGCAGCACATGTTTCGCTTCACGAAGCAGGACAATGCGGCGGCGACGGCGCTTTTTGAGCGTGCGGTGTCTCTGGATCCCGGTTTTGCCAGGGCCTATGCGGGATTGTCATTCACCCATTTCCAGGACGCCTTCGTGAAATACAGCGATACGCCCGAAAAATCCACGCTGAACGCCCGACGCTTTGCCGAACGCAGCCTGGAACTCGACCCGCTCGACCCTTTCGCAAATTTCACTATGGGCCGCTATTTCTGGCTCGACCGCGCGTTAATGCTGAGCCCGAATTACGCCCAGTGTATTTACTCCCGCGCCTTTACGGACGTGCTTTCGGGCAACGCGGACAGCGCGCGAAGCCATGTCGATGCTGCGCTGCAATTGAGCCCGCTCGATCCGTTGCTGTATGGGATGCGGGGCGTCCGCGCGTTGTCCTTCGTCACCGAGGGCGACTTTGAGAGCGCCGCACCTTGGGCAGAAAAGGCGGCGCGGTCACCGGGTGCGCATTACCTGATTTCCATGCTCGCTGTGATCGCGCACTCGCTGGACGGGAACGACGAGAAAGCAAAGTCTTGGGCCGCTGTTGTCCGGGGCCGGAAATCGGATGCCTGTGCGGCGCAATTTTTTGCATCGTTCCCCTTTTCGGACGCTAAAACCAGAGAACGGATTACCGGTGCTCTGACGCCCTACGGTCTCTAGTTCCGCCCCGCGTCCGCCTGCCGGACCCAGTCGGGCGGGTTCCAAAAAATATGCGGCCCCAGCTCCTCGACGCCGCTGACGCCGATCTGCGCCATGACCCGGTCCATCTCGGTCTGGAAGATTTCCAGCGCACGGTAGGAGCCGGCTTCACCCGCGACGGCGGAACCGTAAAGGGTCGGGCGGCCGGACATGACTATATCCGCGCCGAGCGCAAGCGCCTTGACGATATCGCCGCCGCGCCGCGGGCCGCTGTCGATGACGATCTTGATCCGGTCGCCGACGGCGGCGCGCACCTCGGGGACGACCTCCAGCGGCGCCGGCGCGGAATCCAGATAGCGTCCGCCATGATTCGACAGTACGACCCCCTGCAGGCCGATATCCGCTGCGATCACCGCGTCCTCCCAGCTTTGCAGCCCTTTGACCAGCAGATTGCCGGGCCACATGTCGCGGATTCGCTTGACGTCGTCCCAGTTCTGGGCTGCGGGTTTGGTATAGGCGGTCTCGACGTCGGTCTGGGTGAGCCTGCTGGCCAGTTCCGGCGGATTGTTCACTTTCTGGAAGGGACCGCGCTTTAAATATTGCGGCGCCAGCACGCGTAGGCACCAGCCCGGGTTGGCCAGCACCTGGGCGATCAACCTCGGCGAATAGCGCAACGGCATGGCGAAGCCGTTGCGGTAATTGTATTCGCGGTTCGAGGCGACCGGACCGTCGACGGTGACCAGCATGGTCTCGAAGCCGGTCGCCTTGACCCGCTCGACGAACCGGGCCGTCAGGTCCATGTCGGTCCACATGTAGAGCTGGAACCAGATATTGCCGTCGCCGGCCTCGTAGATTTCCTCCATCGGGGTCAGCGCGCTGGTCGCGGCGGTGCAAGGCACGCCCATCCGCGCCGCAGCCCTTGCGAGCCCCACCTCGCCGCCCTCGCAGACCAGTCCAGCCGAGGCGGTCGGCGCTATGCCGAAGGGCATGGCGATCTTGCGGCCGAATATCTCCGTCTCGGTCGTACGCTCGGAGACGTCCGTCAGGACGCGGTTCTTGATCTTGAGCGAGCGGTAGATTTCCGTGTTGTGGCGCAGGGCGACTTCGTCCTCCGCGCCCCGGTCGACATATTCGAAGATGCCGCGCGGCAGCCGCTTCTTCGCCTTGAGGCGAAGGTCCTCGATATTGTATGCGCCGAGCGTGCCGCTCATCGCAGCCTATTCGATCCCCACCATTTCCGTACCGCTCTGGAAGCGCACGGTCGCCGCGTCGTCGATATACCGTTCGAACCCGTCCAGCTCATAATTCTCCCAGAAGGCGTCTGCGCCGGCGGGATCGGCGAAATACAGCTCGGCCATGCCGGCGTAGGGCGCGGTTTCCAGGTCCATGCTGAGGCTGACGACGTAGCGGAACCCGCCGACGGCCGCCATCGTCCGCTGCACGTTCGGCAGATGGATGTCGAGCCAATGGCCGAACATGGCGCCGACGTCGGCACCCGGCTTCGCGGCGACGAGCGAGGTCCGTTTGTGGAAACCGCTGCGGGTACAGGGGAAGGGCGCGTTCAGGGTCAGCGGATCGAGCGGCAGCGCGCCGTCGATCGCGACATATTCCCGCGTCGCCCAGGGCCAGTAGGGCTCGACCTTTTCCTGAAAGGTGTCATAGGGCTCCACCGCGCTCGCCTGTTTCGGCATCGGCAGGGCCTCGGCGTACCAAAGTTGCGCGACGCCATCCCAGATTTGCGGCGCGCCGTCCTCGGGATCGAACAGGCTCGCGACATAGTGCGTCGCGTGCGGCGTGCCGGCGTCTCGGTTTTCCCCCATGCGCGCGATGACGCCCGGCATATGGTTGGCGAACCAATGGGCAATCAGTTCTTCGCGGCTGGTCGTGGCCTTACGCCTGATCAGATACTGCATCTTCGCGCCGGGCGTTTCCTGGGGTCTTGTCATGCCGTTTCCATCTCGTTCACTTCGCCAGCACGAAAATCACAACCGCCAGCACTGCCAACATGACGACGCCGGCGATGACGCGGCTGCGGCAGGGGCCGAGGATTTCGTAAGGGTCGACGAACTTCATCGACGGCTTGGTTTCCTTTTCCGCGTTCATTCGATCGCCGGGTCGATCAGCTTGCAGATGCTGGAATTGTCCAGGTCGCCATAGCCGTTGTTGACGTGCTGCTGATAGGCGGCCGTCGCCGCCGCACCCAGGGGCGTCGGCGTGCCCGCCATCTGCGAAGCCGCCTGCGACAGGCGCAAATCCTTCAGCATCAGTTTCGCCATGAAGCCCGGCTTGAACCCGTTGCTGGAGGGCGAGCCGGGCAGCGCGCCGGGCAGGGGACAGGCCATTTCCAGGATCCGAGAGCTGCCCGTCGAAGTCGAAATCACGTCGAACAGCACCTGGCGGTCGACGCCCAATTTCTCGCCCATGACGAAGGCTTCCGAGGTGGCCAGGGTGACGATACCAGCGATCATGTTGTTGCAGATCTTCACGACTTGCCCCTGGCCGGCCTCGCCGCAATGCACTATATTCCCACCCATGCCCTCCAGGATGGGACGGGCGCGGTTGAAGGCGGATTTGGCGCCGCCGCACATAAAGGTGAGCGTCCCCGCGTCGGCGCCGATGGTGCCGCCGGAAACCGGCGCATCGACCATCTCGAACCCGGCCGCCGACGCCGCTTCGTGCACCGCCACCGCGCTCTCCACGTCGATGGTCGAGGAGTCGATGAACAGCGTACCCGGATCGGCCGACCCGACGACGCCGTCGCCCAGGAACACCTCGCGGACATTGCCGCCGACCGGCAGCATGGTGACGACGACGTCGACGCTCTTGGCCGCGTCCTGGATCGAGGCGGCCCGTTCCGCGCCGGACTGGACGACGAAATTGACTGCTTCCTCCGACAGGTCGAAAACCTTGAGGCTGTGCCCCGCGGAGATAAGGTTGCGCGCCATCGGCCCGCCCATGTTGCCGACCCCGATAAAACCGATTTTTGCCATGGCTTTCTTCGCTTTTTTCCAAGGTTCCGTTCAGATGTATTTTCCGGAGTGTAACAAAGCAGAGCGCTTTACCTAAATCTCTCCAAAACGGAAAATTTCGCAAAAATTTTGTCCTTTTGTCGAATATTACGGACCCTGTTCGTCAACGATACAGAGGCTGCGTCGGCGCGGCCCATATCAAGGAGGATCGAACATGCAATATATGTTTCTTATCTACAGTGCGGAAGCCAGTGGGCCGCAGCCGGGTTCGGCTGAATTCGAGGCGCTGATGGCGGGTTATGGCGCCTTCACCCAGGAGGTGCGGGAAGCCGGCAAGATGAAAGAAGGCGCGCCGCTTCGGGGCAGCGACGCGTCGACCACGGTACGGGTGCGCGATGGCAAGGCCGATGT
>JAKZTB010000089.1:0-9347 GCA_047517345.1 Alphaproteobacteria bacterium | reverse complement strand
CTTATTGCGCCAGCTGGAGCCGTTCTGGTCGCTCAGATGGTCCTCATCGTCTCGGAGGATGGCGAAACCGCCTTCGTCGCGTTATGTTTCGCCGTCGAGTGAAACCCGGTCAATAGCGCCTTTTTCAACGGGCTGATAGGGCTGGTGATCACCTCATTCAGCGGCATTGAACTGGCCGCGGGGGCCTATATCTACGCCGGAAGTGCCCATGGACCCGGTGGGCTAAAATCACGTCTCGCACGGCACCTGCGCCGTGATAAGCGACGCCATTGGCACATCGATCACCTGACCGGGATTGCGTCGTCCATCCTGGCTTACGCCGTACCCGACGGAAGTGAGTGCGCGCTTGTCCGTTCTCTTCTAGAATCGGACCAGTACCATCATCCGCTGCTGGGCTTCGGCAGCAGCGATTGCCGGTCCTGTACGAGCCACCTGATCGCGCCGATATGAGGAGACCCCGATGCCGATCACCGCAAAATACCTGTTCATCGTCAGCATGGATGTCGATCCGGACAAGGAAGACCTGTTCAACGAGGTCTACGATACCGAACATGTGCCCAACATCCTGAACGTGCCCGGCGTCATCTCCGCGACCCGGTCGACGGCGGTGCCGGTCGAAGCCAGCATCGGCGGCCAGCACCGCACACTCAATCCCGAGGGCGAACCACGCTATTCGGTCATCTACGAGCTTGAAAGCCCGGACGTCATGGTTAGCGAGGCCTGGGCGGAATGGGCCGAGAAGGGCCGCTGGCCGTTGGAGGTCCGGCCCTATACCCGAAACCGAAAGCATGTCGTGCGCAAGGTCTGGGAGGCGCGCCGCTAATCCGAGAACTCGAGGATATCGAGGCCGTTTACCCTGTCGATCAGGTAGATGATGCCATTCCGGTCGACGTCGACATCGTTGCTTTGCGGCACGGGGAATCCGGCGGCGGGTTGCGGGATGTAGTGGCCGCGTTCACGCGGTGCCAGGGGATCCGAAATATCGATGATGCGCAGCCCGGCGCTGAACCAACTGCAGTACACCAGATTGTCCCGTATGTGTTCCTGGAACTGGTGCGCGCCGGGGCCATAAATTTCTGGCTTCTGCTGGTTGTACTTCCCGTCCGCGCCGAGATGCGCGCGCGCGCAGGGCGCGTCGAAATCCGTCACGTGGAAGGTCGAGAGCGGCCGGATATCCGCATAATCGGTTATGTCGAAGACCCACAGGAAGGCATGCGGCTGACCGTTCGCGTGCGGGTGCTCCTCGTCGACGCAAATCGCGATCTTCCGCCCCGCCACCTCGTGAGGTACCGGCAGGATGGTGTGCGTCGGTTCCGGGAATGGCGGATGATAGTTGTGTTCGGCGACCATGCGCGGCGCCGCGATCGTCGACAGATCGAGCACCTTAAATCCGGCATGCCAGCACGCGACCCAAAGTTCGTCGCCGGCCCGCAGGCCGTGGTGCACCCGGTTGCGCACGCCTTGCCAGTCCGGCGTTTCGCCGCCCGCGACATGCTGCCCCGGCATATGCCAGCGCGACACCTCGCGCACGTCCAAGGGGTCGGCGATGTCGTAGATAACGACAATGTTGCCGACATAGCCCTCCATCTCGGTCGAGATATAGGCGTAGTCCGCATCGCAGTCGAAGCGATGGACGCCGATGCCGCCAGTGCGCTGGAATGAGACCAGCCTCGGCGCTGTCGGATCGGCGATGTCGTAAATCTTGAAACCGCCATCCTTATAGCCATGTTCCGCGACCGCATGCAGTTCCGGCATTCGTTCGACGGGCGCGTGGAGAAGCGCCGCCAGTTCGGCATCGGTGGGTTCGCGCCCGTCGCGCGCCAGGGCTTCCGCCTTAAGTTCCGGTATCCTGAATCCCTTGCGCAGGAAATGGCGGTCGAACATCTCGCTGTTGACCAGCATCAGGTCCCGGTCGCCGGCGAAACACGCCTTGTGACTGTGCGACGCGCTACCCTCCAAATCGATGCGGGCGAGCACACGCGGGTTACGCGGATCGGAAACGTCGACCAGCGAGGTGCCGTGCGGCGGCGCGATATGCCCGACAATGGCGAGTCCGTCCCGAACCTCGACCTGCCCGCCGCCGGGGATGTCGAGATGGGCGATTCGCCGGACGTTACTGGCGATCGCTGCCCCGTTGGTTTCGCTCATGGGTTCCTCACTGTTCGACCATTTGGTAATTTGTGGATCGAATACACTGCTCCGGTTTCATCGCTGCTAAATCGCCTACAGCGTCACGCCCGCCGCCGAGAGGATTTCCCGGCCCCGGGTGCGCTGTTCGCCGCCGATGACCAGCCGCTCGGCGAAATCGCGGCCGTCCGGTTTCGTGGCGTCGACGCCGACCTTGGTCAAGGTGAAGGTCTCCGGATCGGATGTCGGGTCGAGGATCGCGCCCTTGGCGCCGGGAATGAAGATCAGGTCTTCGTCGGCCCGCACCCGGGTCGCCACCGCCCACATCACGTCGGAGAGTTCGAAAATATCCACGTCCTCGTCCACGACGATAACGATCTTGGTGTAGAACTCGGTGCCGAGCGCCGCCATGATCGCCTGTTGCGGTTCCCCCGGCGCGGTCTTCGTCATCGATACGATGGCCATCAGCCCGCCGCAGGTATTCCGCGGCACATGTACCGCCCGCACGTTCGGCAGGTTGCGCCGCAGCGCGTTCAATATTTCGCCCTCGCGCGTGATGCAGGACACCAGGATATGGTCCGACGACATACCCGATACGACACTGTGAAACATGGCGTCGCGCCGCATCTGGATACGCTTGGCGACGAAGACGTTCTGCGTGCTGCGATACGACGCGTAGCCGGTGAACTCGCCGAACGGCCCCTCCGGCGCGTGCGTATCGGCAAGAATCTCACCTTCGATGACGATTTCCGCCCCGGCCGGGACTTCCAGCCCTTCGACGCCGCACGCGGCGACCTTGTAGGACTCGCCGAACAGCGCGCCGATGATCTCGTACTTCCGCACGTTCGGCGGGTAGTGATACGCCATCGAGCCCATATAGTGCAGCGGATGAATGCCCAGCGTGATCGCCGCCGGCAACGGCTCGCCGCGCGCTTCCGCCCGGCGGTGGAATTCGTACATGCGGCGCCGCGAATGCAGCGAGACCCCGAGCCGGTTCTTGCCGCTCAGCATCAAGCGGTGGAAGCCCGTCGTGTCGACGCCGCTTTCCGGGTCGCGCGCCGTAATCTGTCCTGCCGTGATGTAAGGCGCCTTGTCGACGTCGAACTGAATGGGGATCGGCAGTGCGGTCAAGTCGACATCGTCACCCTCGACAACGATCTCTTGCCACGGCGCGCGATCGACCCTTTCGACCGGAAGATAGTCCTGGCAACGCTCGCGAAACGCCGTCGGCAAATCCCGGCTGTCCACATTCATCAGGGCCGCCAACAACTCCCGGTTCCCGGCGATATTCGTGACCACCGGCATGTCGTGCCCTACGACGTTCTCGAATACCACGACGGGGCTGCGTCCTGCCCGCTCCAGCTCGAACACGATCGCCGTCATCTCGAACTCCGTCCTCACCGGCTCGCGAATTCGCAACAGCTGATCCGGATGATCGGCCTCGACGAACTCTAGGAACCCCCGGAGACCTTGCTTGTCGAGTTCGGACTGGTCGTTGGACATATGGACGCTCCCGGACCGTGAATTAGCCTGCCATGCGATGCTACCGAACGTGCGTAGGCAACGAAACCGCTATCCGCAATGCGAGTGATCGTTGTCACTGCGGCGGCTCCGCCATTGGTTAACACTTCTGGAAGAGCGATAGGCTGAAGAATGGGGGCCGCGATGGTAAAGGACATGCGCTACGTAATCTGGAGGCTGGTATTCAAATCGAAGGAACCGCCCCCGCATTGGCAGCGCAAACGCCGCAGCGCAGCTGAAATTTTGAGCGATCTGTTTGGGCTCAAGAAGAGACGCTCGGCCCAAAGCCTTTCGATGCGGGAGTTTTAGTGCAGCATTCCTGCAGATATTCGTAAAGCAAATTCTGATCGGATTTAGCGGTACAAAATAGGCGCGGTCAGTTCGTCATCAAACACGCTATAGCGCCGAGTACGCCGATCACGATCATGACGCAGCCGCCGACCTTTGCAGCCATGTTATCGCCCCGCAGTCCCACACGAAGGGCAATCGCACCGAACGCCGCCACGCCTGCGGAAACAAGAAGACAAACCGTGCCGCTCATGCTGCGCTCACAGACCGCGGTTTCGGACTGAAACAATAGCCGCTCATGTCTGCTGTATTCCGCGCAATCGTTCACCGCGCCGTCTTAACAATTCGACCGATATCAGAAGCGCTATCGAGACGATAACCAGGATCGTCGCGACCGCCAAAATCGTCGGACTGATATGTTCTCGGATACCGGAGAACATCTGCCAGGGGATCGTGCGCTGCTTGAAGCTGCCCACGAAGAGCACGACGATCACTTCGTCGAACGATGTAATGAAGGCGAACAGGGCGCCTGAAATCACCCCGGGTAAAATCAGCGGTACGATCACCTTGAAGAAGGTCGTCGTCGGTGAGGCGCCCATACTGGCAGCAGCGCGTATCAGACTGTTGTCGAAGCCGACCAGCGTCGCGGTGACCGTTATGACGACGAACGGCGTGCCGAGCGCGGCATGGGCCAGGATGACGCCGACATGCGTGCCCTGCAGACCGATACGGGAATAAAAGAAAAACATCCCCGCGGCCGAAATGATCAGCGGTACGATCATCGGCGAAATCAGGATACTCATGATCAAGGTCTTCGCCGGCATGGTCGGCCGCGACAGGCCGAGCGCGGCGAGCGTACCCAGAGTCGTCGCCAGCAAGGTCGCGAAGAACGCGATGATAACGCTGTTTCGTACCGCGCCCTGCCAATTCGGGTTCGTGAAGAAATCTTCGTACCATTTCAGCGAATAACCCGCCGGGTCGAGCGCCAGCATCTCTTTGGTAAAGGTGAAAAACGGCACCGCGTTGAAGCTGAGTGGGATTACCACGACCAGCGGGAAGATCAGGAAAAAGAAGATCAAGCCGCACATCAGCCGGAAACCGTAATGCCAGATTCGCTCGGGCGTCGAGAGATAGGGAGGGAGTTGCGCCATCAGCCGAGCTTCATATTGTCGATGCCGACGATCTTGTCGTAGAGCAGGTAAAGTGCGAGCACGACGCCGAGCAGGATCACGCCGAGCGCAGCCGCCAGTCCCCAGTTCAGCGACGAGGAGATGTGGTGGGCAATGCGGTTGGAGATGAAGGTGCCGGTCGTGCCGCCGACCAACTCCGGCGTGATGTAGTAGCCGATCGCAAGGATGAAGACCAGGATCGCGCCGGCGCCGATACCCGGCACCGTGTTCGGGAAATATACTTTCCAGAACGCCAACCACGGATGGGCGCCGAGCGATACGGCGGCCCGGACATAACTCGGCGGGATCGTCTTCATGACGCTGAAAATTGGCAGCACCATGAACGGCAGGAGGATATGCGTCATCGCAACGATGGTACCGAACTCGTTGTGAATCATCTGCGGCCGGTTATCGGTGCCGACCAGTCCGACGAAGACCAAAATCTCGTTTATGACGCCCTGCTGCTGCAGGAGGGCAATCCAGGCGGTTGTCCGCACGAGAAGCGATGTCCAGAACGGCAACAGCACGAATATCAGCAATATGTTTGAGGATTTGGTCGGCAGGATCGCCATCAGGTACGCAATTGGGAATCCGAGGATCAGCGTCATGACTGTGATGAAGAGACTAAGGCGCAATGTTCTGTAGAACAGGTTCAGATATATCCGCCTCTCCTCGCCGAGGCGCGCGATTTCACCGCCGAACTCCTGCTTGGCATCGACCGAGGCGAGGAAGTACCCGGCAGTGTAAGCGGGCGAAAACTGTTTGATCAGCTTCCAGGTTTCGACCTTGCCCCATTTTTTGTGGGCCTCGATGAGCGCCTTCTTATAGGGCGCCTTCTTGATCCGCGCCGCCTTGCGGGAGGATGATCGGAACAGGCTGGACATGCCCGGCGATTCGTAGTTCAGGCGCTGGCCGGCTCGGGTAATGGTGCGGTTCTTACGGCCTACCTTGATATCTTCGACCATGGCGGCGAACACCTCTTCCGAGGGCAATTCGCCCGCCGCCGGATCCCAGTCGTTCAGCAGTTTCGTGCTGCGCGGCAGAATTTCGCTAATGATGGCGTTCTCGACCGAACGGAAAAGCATGTCGCCGATCGGTATGAAGAAAGTCACCAGTATGAAAAGAAAGAGCGGCCCAACGAGCAAAAGCGCGCGCAGCTTCAGGCGCCTCTGCGCCCGTGCCAAGCTCACGCGAAGCGGTGTTCCGTCAACCGTGAACAGTTCTTCGGTCTGCACGTTAGCCATCGGACCTACCGACTACTATGAGAAGAGGGTCCAGGATGGCGCATTGCCATCCTGGATCACACTCCATGCTACTTGGCAAGCCAAGCTTCGAACCGCTCCGTGAAGTCGTCCTGGTTGTCGGCCCAGAATTCGTAATTGTAGAGCAGCGTGGTCTTGGCGTTGTTGGGATCGGTCGGCATGTGCGGTTTCATATCGATCCCGAGCGTTGCATGTTTGCTGACCATCGGCGCCGAAGATTTTCTCGCCGGACCGTAGGAAATGTACTTGGCTTGGTCGGCGAGCCGCTGGGTGTCGGTGGCGAAGCGGAGGAACTTCTTCACCGCAGCCAGGTTCTTGGTGCCCTTCGGGATAATCCAGCCGTCCAGGTCGAAGACCTGCCAGTCCCAAAGCATCGCGACCGGCTGCTTCTCTTCCTCGATCAGCGAGAACAGGCGGCCATTGTAGGTCGAACCGATGACGACTTCGCCGTCGGCCAGGAGCTGCGGCGTCTGCGCGCCCTTGGTCCACCAGATCACCTGGCTCTTGATCGTGCCGAGTTTCTTGAGGGCGCGATCCACGCCGCCATCAGCGCCGAGGACGTCATAGATCTTGTCCGGCGCGACGCCGTCGCACAGCAAGGCCCATTCGAAATTGTTGATCGGTTTCTTCTCCAGCGAACGCTTGCCGGGAAACTTCTTGAGATCGAATACATCGCAGACGCTGGTCGGCTTGGTCTTAAACTTGTCTGTACGGTAGCCGAAGGTTGTCGAATAGACGATATTCGGGATGAAGCATTCGGAAACAAGCAGGTCGCCGAAATCCTTCGAGGCGGGTGTGCCGTCCGGCGCCGGCGCAAGGTCCTTGTCCGGGTCGATCGGCAGGGCGAGGCCCTCGTCGCAAAGCCGCATGGCGTCGGCGGCGACAGCGTCGACCAGATCCCAGGTCACGTTATTGACCTCGTTCATGGCGCGCAGCTTGGCGACCGCTTCCGGTGCGGAATCGTCGTTGATGATCTTGATGTCCGGATTCAGCTTCATATAGGGCAAGTGGTAGGCATTCTGCTGGCTTTTCGAATAGGCGCCGCCCCAAGATACGATCACCAGCTCCGTTTCCGCAGCCGCCGTCCCGGCGACCGCAATGGATGCTGCGCCGATCACGACGGCAGCAAGACTTCTGGTAAGTTTCATGATCTTCTCCCTGAAAAGTGAAACTGTACTGTTAAAAAAATCCGTCCGTTTTTCTAAACCGTTTCCTGCATTTCGAGCGCACGGCAATCCTCCAAATGCCAGCCAAGCGAAACGGTCTGGCCCGGTTCGAGCCCGGATTGACGCGCCGCGTTCGGCACCTTGACGATGAAATCATCACGGCCGCAGACCGACATCCGGGTGCGGATGTGATCGCCGAGATATATCAATTCTTCGACGCGTGCCGGCACCGTCGAATCGCATTCACCGTCGTCTGGATTTAAGGACACACGCTCCGGCCTTAGCGACAACATCGTCGGCGTATTCGGGCCGTCGATGTTGACAGGCAACGCCTTGACCTGTTCACCGGAATCCAGCGCCACGGTACAAGCGCCATTCGACACCTCGACCACTTTGCCGGTCAGTTTGTTGTTTTCGCCGATGAATTGCGCAACGAAGGAATTTTCCGGGCGTTCGTAAAGGTCCGACGGCGTCGCCAGTTGCTGGATGATGCCGTCATTGAATACCGCGATGCGGTTCGACATCGTCAGCGCTTCCGACTGGTCATGCGTCACATAGACCACCGTGATGCCGAGATTCTCGTGGATGTGCTTGATTTCGTACTGCATCTGCTCGCGCAGCTGCTTGTCGAGCGCGCCAAGCGGTTCGTCCATCAGCACCAATTTCGGATCGAATACGAGCGCGCGGGCCACTGCGACGCGTTGCTGCTGGCCGCCGGAAAGCTGTGACGGCCGGCGGCCGCCGAACGCCGCAAGTTGCACCATATCGAGCGCGCGCTTTACCCGTTCCTCGACTTCCGCATTGCCAATCTTGCGGACCTTGAGTGGAAAGGCGAGATTTTCCGCGACGGTCATGTGCGGGAACAAGGCGTAGTTCTGGAACACCATGCCGATATTCCGCTTGTGCGGCGGGACGTTATTGATCGGCTGCCCATCGAGAAAAATCTGCCCGTGCGTTGCGGTTTCGAATCCGGCAAGCATCATCAGGCAGGTTGTCTTGCCTGATCCCGACGGCCCCAGCATCGTGAGAAATTCACCGTCCGCAATGGATAGGTTGAGGTTCTTTACGACGAGCACGATGCCGTCGTAACTCTTCTGGACTTCGGCAAAACGGACTAGCGCATCGCTTTGCCCGGCCGGATCGAAATCGTCCGAGCCCCCTGCCTGGTCGGCGTTTTCCGCCACAATTCCCCCTGTTCATCCGGGACTTTATGTAATTCGGCAGCGATTTTCTGTCGTACCGCCTGCCTGGATGCAGCATCGCAGCATCACGAAAGCGAAGCAACAGAAACCCGTAATGTTCTCGGCACCGTCCTCCTGGACGATCAGGATGTCATGTTCGCGGTATCCGCCCGCGCCCGGCTCGCCCTCGGGGAGCATGATCATCGGTTCCATGGAAACGACCATGCCCGGTTCCAAGATGGTATCGATATCTTCCCGGAGTTCGACCGCGGCTTCACGGCCGTAATAGTGGCAAAGAACGCCGAAAGAGTGCCCGTAACCGAAGGTCCGGTACTTCAATAGATCCCAGCTGCGATACATCTCGTTCAGTTCGGCCGCGATGTCGCTACAACGCGCGCCGGGTTGAATCAACGCCATTCCCCTTTCATGCACCGCACAGTTCTTTTCCCACAATGCCAAATGCGCGCCGGATGCGCGTTCGCAGAACAAAGTCCGCTCTAGTTGTGAGTTCTCACGAGGTTGTTCATTCGATCCCACTCTGAAAAGCTGATGTTTGTGAAGACAGAAGCCAATCGAGGAGGACCGAATGAACGTGCACAAGAATGCCCGCCTGACGCCGAAAGGTCGAGAACT
>JAKZTB010000088.1:0-9254 GCA_047517345.1 Alphaproteobacteria bacterium | reverse complement strand
CCTCCGATCGGTCTCCGCGAGAACCGTCGATGACCTCTGGGCGGCCATCGCCGAGATCATCGAACATTTCCCGCCTGAGGAATGCGCGAACTACTTCAGGAACTCAGGCTATGGATTCAATCAAACTTGAAATGCTCTAGTGCGCGTTCGACCGCATCGGATACCGCGATGTCCAGTTCGTCACCTAAGCCGGGAAATGTTTCCATGAGGTATCCACGCAAGACGTCGCTGACCTGTTCGTACAGCCGGTTGGCCAGTGATTCCGGCAAATCTTGTCGCGAAATCAGGAGCTCCTGGTAATCGTTTTCGGCGGCCGAAGCGTCAACCAATCGATCGAGCGTTTCCGCGCCGAGCTTTGCGCCCTCATTCTTCAAAAGAGTCGAGATTGCGGAAACGTCACCGGTCGACACGATCGACTGGCTCACAATCTCTTGCACCGTACGACGCCCTGCGACAGCGGTCCGATAATTTACAGTTCGTTGGAGGACGACCTCGATGAGGTCCTCATCCTGCAGGACCGGACTGTTCTCCAAGACCGGTAAAGCCACTTCAATAACGTCGTTCGCCAACGCAACGATCAAATCGTGCGGCGCGTCGGTCTTATCGGCGAGTTGCGCGGCGAGCTTTTTCCGAACTCGCATTTCCACGTCTTGTATCATTTGCCGGAGTATGTCGAATATCAGGTCGCGTTCGCGCGGGCTGGCGTCCCGATCCGGCGCGAGATAAAGCGCGCCCAAGGCGTCAACCAGTTGCGCTTTATCCTTAACGGACCCAGCCACTACGATATTTTCAAGGTCGCTCTTCGACATCTTGAACTGTTGGTTTACGGTTCGAGCGCAGAACGCTACACGGGAAGTCTTGCGAATTTATTATCGCCATCTGCTCATGGGCCACAAAGCCCCAACTTTGGCAAGTGCGACAAGCTGATACTTTTACACCCGGCGTGCGGGCTGTATGATCCCGCGCAACTCGGGAGTGATTGATGTTTTTGAACCTTTTTACGGAACTGCGAGCGGCTGGCCTACCGGTCACACTCAAGGAATATTTGACGTTGATGGATGCGATGAATCAGCGCGTCATTCCTCAGAACGTCGACGCCTTTTATTATTTGAGCCGTTCGGCGCTGGTCAAGGATGAGCGGTACCTCGATCGGTTCGATCGCGTTTTCGGTCATGTATTCAAAGGACTGGAAGCGCCGGAGGGCGATATGCCGGTCGAACTGCCGGAAGAATGGTTGCGCAAGATCACCGAGAAACTTCTGACCGACGAGGAAAAGGCGCAAATCGAGGCATTGGGCGGCTGGGAAAAGCTGATGGAAACGCTTCGCCAACGGTTGGAGGAGCAGGAAAAGCGTCACCAGGGCGGCAGCAAATGGATCGGCACCGCCGGGACATCGCCGTTCGGCGCTTACGGCTACAATCCGGAGGGTATCCGAATCGGACAGGAGGAGTCGCGGCATCGCCGGGCCGTGAAGGTTTGGGACAAGCGCGAATTCAAGAACCTCGACGATACGGTTGAGCTCGGCACGCGAAACATCAAGATGGCGTTACGGCGCCTGCGGCGTTTCGCGCGCGATGGCGCGCTGACGGAGTTCGATTTGCCGGGCACGATCAAGGCGACCGCGCACAATGGCGGTTACCTCGACATCAAGATGGTGCCGGAGCGGAAAAACGCGATTAAAGTATTGCTGTTCCTCGATATCGGCGGATCGATGGATGATCACGTCAAGGTTTGCGAAGAACTATTCTCCGCCGCGCGGACCGAGTTTAAGCATCTCGAATTCTTCTATTTCCATAACTGCCCCTACGAGACGGTTTGGAAGGACAACCGCCGGCGTCACAACGAACGCATCGATACGTGGGAGGTCTTGCGGACCTATTCGTCCGATTACAAATGCATCTTCGTCGGCGACGCGACGATGCGCCCGTATGAGATCACCTATCCGGGTGGCAGCGTCGAGCATTGGAACGAGGAAGCGGGCGCACTTTGGATGCAGCGGTTCGTAATGACCTACAAGCACGCGGTGTGGCTCAATCCGCAACCGGCGCGAAGCTGGAGCTACACACCCTCCGTCGAAGTGCTCTCGCAGTTGATGGAAGACCGCATGTATCCGCTGACGTTGGGAGGGTTGGACTCGGCAATGCGAGAGCTGATCCACTGATGACCGGGCGTTGCCGCGTAATGCGTTCGCTGGCTGCGGCATCCTTCCTGGCACTCGCGTCCTGCACAGAGTTTCCGCCGACTAAAACGGAGAACCCGTTGACGGTTCCGTCCGATCGGAAGGACATCGTGTCGGTGTGTTACGACGCGGACGATCACAGCCGTGCGGAAATCCAATCGGTCGCGCGCGGTGAGTGCAGCAAGAACACCGTATCGGTGCGTCCGTGGCGCATCGACAAAGTGTTCAACGACTGCCCAATGTTCAAAAAGACCCGCGTCAGTTTCCTGTGCGTAGCGGCGGGCCGCTAATCTTTTACCCGCCGCGCGCGTGTGAAAAGAATTCGACGACCTAAATCGGCAATGCCGTACGTCGTTCGGCCAGATCATTGAACGGTGGGAGGCGGCAAGGTAATGTGCCGCCGCCCCGGTTCGTTATATAGGTAAGCGACGGACCCAAATTACGAAATCTACAGGAAGACACGAAAATGCTTGATCTGATGAATATTGCCCGGACCGAGGCTGACGGCGGCGACCTGCTCGGTCTTCTCAGCGGTTTGTTCGATGAGACGGACGTTCGCCCGGCGGGTTATCCCGACGCCGTAATGTGGCAGGGCGGCAACCACGATGGGACCGTAGTACCGATCGCACATTCGCTTACCGACGCCTATGCCTTGCTCGGCACGATCGCGGCGATAGATGTTTTGGGTCTGCCTTATTACGCCGTGCCGATGTGGTCGCAGTACCGCCATGATACTGCGCTAGAGTGTTTGAGCTGGTTCGGCAATGTACCGGCAACGTCGATCAAATGGTCCACAGCAGGGGATGCCTACGTGAACGACGGCAAGGGCGGGAAGGTCGTCGTCATGGGAAAATCGGGCAATGCGCCGCTTAGAACGCAAGCGGGCGTGTACTGTAACGTCCGGCCCTATGGCCCGATTACCGTCGTTCGTTGTATGCCCTGCCTGCCTTACTCGCAGGACAAGGCGGTATTCAACGTGGACCCGAACAGCGGCATCGTCCATTCCGAGATGAATACGCCGGGTGTCCAGATGGCCTATGCGAACCGCCTGTTCCTGAAGGTGGTCAACGACACGGGCAAGCTGGGCCGTGTCGCCTTCAAGCCGACCCAGGCGATGGAGGACGGCATCAATGCCGGCCTGCTTTCCTGGATGCTGCAAGGCACGAAGTTCAACATCGGCCGTAAATGGGCTGTCGACGGATACGAGGAGCATCGGGAGAACGTCGACCGTATCATCGCGCTGCTGCCGTCCGATTTCAAAGATGGAATGGAATTGTGGACGGGACAGATCGAGCAGCATATTGCCGATACTAACTACGGCCTTCTTCTGTGGGATCTGATCGAGAAGCAGGAATGTATCGTTCTGGCGACGGACCTCGACGGCGACCGCTTGACCGATCTTTTGGCCGACGTGTCCGATCCGCTCCGCCGTTTCGGTCAATTGGTCGCCGAACATGTCGGTGTCGACGTCAGCATGGACGAGCTGTGGAGCGGCATGGGCTACACTACCGGTAACGGGCGCGACATGACATCCGTCATGTACCGTACGGAAGGCCCGCCGATTCACGAACAGACCCTGGGTTCAGCCGATGCCATGCTGCTTCGTTTGCTCGACGGAGACGAGTCCATGGGCGGGACGAAACGGCCTTATGACCCGCGCATTCACTTCGTCCTGATCCGGGCCGCCTATCTGGATATCAATCCGGACAATGCCGAACTCCGCGAATGGCTGGATAATGCGCTCGCGGCCTTCGACAAGGTTTACGAGGGCGAGCGTCCAGGCTTCCTCGAAGGTTACGAAGCGCTAAAAGAGGCGATTACGCCTTGGGGCGCGTGACGCCCGTTAAAGCCATTTAGACTCAAGCGACAACTTTGGCGGCGGCATCGACCGGATCGTCGGGAGAACGTCTGCCACGTTCGGGGCGACTTGATACAAGTTGCGGTGTTCGGTGCGGACGTAGTTTTCAGCTATTTGCGTGTCGATCAGGTTCGTGAGCGGATTCCAGTAACCGTCGACGTTAACCAGCACGATCGGCTTGTCGTGCAGTTCGAGTTGTTTCCAGGTCAATATCTCGAACATTTCATCAAGCGTACCCAACCCGCCGGGCAGAATAGCGAACGCGTCGGATAGGGTTGCCATCTTGAGTTTTCGGTCGTGCATGTTGTCTGTCACGAAAAGCTCGCTGCAGGCCGAGTGCCCGACTTCTCGTTTCTTGAGAAACTTCGGAATGACCCCGAAGACTTCGCCGCCATTTTCCAGCACGGCATTCGCGACCACGCCCATCAGGCCGACCCGGCCGCCGCCGAACACCAGTCGCACTCCTGATTCTGCGAGGATCACGCCCAGTTCGCGTGCTGCGTCGATGTGGCTTTTGCGCACATGGCTGGAAGAACCGCAATAGACGCAGAGTGATTTTATTTCCGCCATGATCGCGATCCTGCCGCTATTTGAAGCCAAGCCTCTAATTAGGTGACGACGGTCGATAGAGCAATCGACTAATCGCGTGGCTTGTATTACGACAAAGACAGGAAAGGCTCAGTTTTAGGCCATAAATGCACCGGCAGTTGCCGAAGGCATTTCTTGCTGTCGCCGTTCGAGGAGAAGTAAATGGTTTTGAGCGTGGGCGTATCCGATACCGCGGTCTCGTCTCAGACAGCGACTATCGGACAGCATCCGACAAACAGGTCTGAGGTAAAATTCTACGTTTTGATTTTCGTCGTCGCGCTGCTTGTTTGCACGACTTCAGGACGTGCTGACGACGCAGTCGTCAAGAGTGGAGAGTACGTATTCAAGGCCGCCGGGTGCGTCGGCTGCCATACGCGGAACAAACCGAAAGGCGCATTTCTTGCCGGCGGGCGGCGCCTGGAAACGCCGTTCGGGGCTTTTTACACACCGAACATAACGCCCGACCCAACGCATGGGATCGGCAAATGGACATATGCGGAGTTTGCCACCGCCATGCGCGAAGGGAAGACAAGAGATGGCTCGGTGTACTATCCGGCCTTTCCCTATTCTTCCTATACCGGGATGGCCGATAGAGATATGAGCGACCTTTGGCACTATCTCCGATCCGTCCCGGCGGTGGCGGAGGCAAGCCGTCCGCATGAATTGATTTTTCCCTTCAATATCCGCTTCTCCGTGCGATTCTGGCGATTTCTCTATTTCGATTCAGTGCGAATCGTGGCGGATGCCCAACGTTCTTCGGCCTGGAACCGGGGCGCCTACTTGGTGCGCGCTTTAGGGCATTGCGGCGAGTGCCACACACCGCGAAATTTGCTTGGCGGCTTGGACAAGGCGCGCGAACTCGCGGGAAACAAAAACGCACCCGATGGGAAACGCGTTTCGAATATAACACCACACCCCAAAAAGGGGATCGGAAGCTGGAGCGAAACCGATATCGTTGCGCTTTTGGAGGACGGTAGCCTTCCGGATGGAGATATCGTCGGCGGCGCCATGACCGAGGTCGTGGAAAACAGTACGAGCCAGCTATCCAAAGAGGATTTGCATGCCATCGCGGTGTTTTTGCGGGCGCTGCCGGCGGTTGAGGGACCTTAAACGGACCCAAATTGGCGCCTAATTTGAAGCGGTTTGTCATATCGCTGGCCGCATATGCGGTTTTCTGTGTATTTTACGTGTCCGCATAGGCTTGCGCCGCAACGGTAGGATGGAAGCGTAAGGCGTCTTGAGACAATTCCTTATCATTGGCGTTTTGGGGTTGGTGGTGATTTCCGTCGCCATCGGTCTCAACTTTTGGCTGAGCAGCGGGCCGGCGAAGGTCGCAGACGCGCCGGAGACCAAGCCCAAACTGCCCTCGCCCCCAAGCCTATCTGCGCGCGGTTCGGGTATACCGGTACCCGCGCCGCCGCCGCCGGTAGCTGCATATCGTCCGGGCCGTCCGGCCGGCACCGCACAAGGTACAGCGGGCGGTCCGTCGCAGACGGCGCCGCCGACTAAGCCCGAGTTCGATGTCGTCCGAATCAATCCCGAAGGGGATGCGGTGATCGCAGGGCGGGCGGCGCCCGGTGCAAAAGTTCAGATTTTGGTCGGCGATAAGCCTATCGGGACGGTAACCGCCGACGATCGAGGGGAGTGGGTGTTTCTGCCGACCGAACCATTGCCATCGGGAAAGCGAGAATTGGGACTTTCCATGGCTGGTTCGGATTGTAAGGTCGTTGAATCCGATTCTGTGGTTGTTCTCGTTGTTCCGGAACGGCAAGTCACCGCCGGGTCGAAGAAGGCCCCCGCGGACGTTACAGGGCCGCTTGCGGTGCTTGTTCCGAAGGACGGTAGCGGTCCGAGTCGCGTCCTTCAAAAACCGACGGAAGCGGGGGGCGTTCGGAAAGGAGATTTATCGATCGGTGTGGTGGATTATGACGAGGCGGGAAAAGTCAGTATTGGCGGCAAGGCGAAGGCCGGAGAGGAAGTGCAAGTTTATTTGGACAATAAGTTAGTCGGGCGGGCGAAATCGTCGCCGGAAGGCGATTGGCGTGTCGAGCCCGAAAAGAAGGTTTCACCGGGAATTTACAAGCTGCGGGCCGACTCAATTTCGTCCGGACGCGTTACCGCCCGTGTTGAAATTCCCTTTTCGCGGGCGGGGTCTATCGCTGGTATTGCCGGCGAATCGCTTGTCATCGTGCAACCCGGCAACAGCCTGTGGCGAATCGCCAGGCGTACGCTCGGAAGCGGCGTGAAATACACGACGATTTTCGCCGCCAACAGGGCGCAGATACTAGACCCCGATCTCATCTTTCCGGGACAGGTATTTGCACTGCCGCGGACCAACTGAAGATCACGTCGTTTAACCTTATCCATCCGATAATGGCGTTATTGCTCGGCCTTTTGTCAGGCGAATGTATCACCGTTGGGCAAAGTGATCGGAAGGGTGTAAAAACGTGAAAACTCCCAACATCGGCTGACGATACGAACCAATGATTCTTATTTTTGGCGCGCCACGCTCGGGCACTTCCTGGCTCGGCAAGATATTCGACAGTCATCCCAACACGCTTTACCGCGCGGAGCCGGACAAAGAGCTACGAAACACAGAGATTCCATTCCTTTGTACGGATAACGACAATTCCGCCTATCAGCAGGCGACGGCGCGCTATACCGACGACCTGATGAATGTGCACAATTCGAACGCGTTGGGTTCGCCGCCCTTCATGCGCAAGGCGTATCATTCCGACGTTCAATACGCGCTGCGGATGGCGTCCGTCTACACTATCAAACCCTTGGGACGAATAAGTGGGCTGTCCGGTACTTTTGGCAAATTCAACGTGCCGGATTTTGCGGATTACAGTAAAAACGGAGATATCGAGCCGGTAATCAAATCGGTCGGCTCCATGGGGCGGGTCGGGCTTTATCTTGCCGCATTGCCGGAAGCGAAAGTTATCGTCATCGTCCGTCACCCTTGCGGGCATATCGCCTCCGTTATCTCCGGACAGAAATCGAGAAAACTGCCCCAGAATACTGCACTGAACGGGATCGGCGAGACACAGCCCGCAAAACAGCGGGGAATGGATCAAGCGACATTGGAAGGATTGCCACTGGTCGAGCGGTTGGCGTGGCGCTGGCTGGTTTTGAACGAATTGGGAATGCAGCAAGCCGACGGCAACGACAATGCCATGGTGCTTCGGTACGAAGACCTTTGCGCCGAACCTGAAAAAAAGTCGCGCCAATTGCTCGAATTTTCGGGCCTCCCATGGGCAACGCAAACGGCGGATTTCGTCGCGGAGAGCACCGCGTCCCGAAACCGATCGGGAACCGGGTATTTTTCGGTCAATCGGGATCCGTTGATTGCCGCGATGAAATGGAAGCAGCAATTGGACAGTGAAACGATAGCATCTATACGCAACGTTGTTTCCGATTCCCAACCGGGCAAACTTTTCGAACAGGCGTATGACTGATGCGGTTCCGATTCCAGGCAATACGTGGTTCGCGCAGTGCGTTCATGACCATTTGAGATGGCCGTGCAGGATATGATGAATAGCGTCGTCGTTCCGATACATCGCGAAGGGTGGCGGTTCATTGCAATTTTCCTTGTCGTAACTGTTGCGATCGGTTGGCTTTGGGCGCCACTGTTCATGCCAGGCGCCTTACTCACGGCTTGGTGCACCTATTTCTTTAGGGATCCGGAACGTGTGACGCCGATGCGAAAGGGCCTGGTCGTTAGCCCGGCCGACGGCGTCGTACAGTTGATCGAAAAAGCAGCCCCCCCTTCCGAGCTCGATATGGGTGGCGAACCGCTTACGCGGGTTAGCATTTTCATGAATGTATTCAATGTCCATGTGAACCGCATTCCGGTCGACGGCACAATTAATCGCCTGTCCTATCGACCCGGAAAATTTTTCAACGCGTCGCTGGATAAGGCGAGCGTGGACAATGAGCGGCAGGCCGTGCGCATGGTTACAGACGATGGGTTCGAAATCGCATTCGTCCAGATCGCCGGATTGATCGCGCGCCGGATATTGTGCGAGCTCGCCAACGATCAAATCGTCCGTGCGGGAGAGCGTTTCGGCTTGATCCGGTTTGGCAGCAGGGTGGACGTTTATTTGCCGAAAGGCGTCGAACCCATGGTATGCGTTGGGCAGACGAGCGTAGCGGGCGAAACTGTGTTGGCGGATTTAGCCTCCGACGCGGTGGCTTCCAATGGAGAGGTACGCTGATGTTACGGTCCCACCGTAGGCGCCGTCTTCGGGCGTCGCGCCGCATACCGCGCCTCAAAGGTCAGACGGTCGGAAAACTGATTCCGAATATAATTACAGTTGGTGCGGTCTGCGCGGGCCTGACGGCGATCCGCTTCGCCGTGGAGGCGCGCTGGGATTATGCCGTCACTGCAATTATCGTCGCGGCAATACTCGACGCGCTGGATGGACGTATGGCGCGCATTCTGAATGCTGCCAGCGATTTCGGGGCGCAATTCGATTCGCTTTCCGATATCGTGAGCTTCGGCGTCGCGCCGGCGCTTGTGGTTTATTTTTGGTCCCTGCAAACCGCTGGCGGAATCGGCTGGGCCGTCACCTTGTTCTTCATCGTTTGCTGCGGATTGCGGCTGGCGCGGTTCAACAGCATGCAGGG
>JAKZTB010000087.1:0-9392 GCA_047517345.1 Alphaproteobacteria bacterium | reverse complement strand
GGCTTGTTGCAGCCAGTCTACGTTTGGTTCACGGAAGGGTTTGACACTTCAGATCTGGTCGACGCCAAGGCATTGCTAAATAGGCTGTCGTAGGTTCGACCCCCCCAAATTGCTGCAGTGCAAGAGTCCGTTTGTGGCTATGAAGCAAACTCGCGGCGTTCCGATTTAACTTCCGCAGTTCCCTCAACATGCGACATGCGGGCGGCGATGTCGGCTTTCTGATGAGATGAACTGCGCTCTCCGCATTGACCGGGGCCTAAATTGTCCCGAATTGCGGGCACTTTCCAGATATTCTATATTTCTTGTCAGCGAGGAGGACGCCAGTTGGGGAAATCGGTACGAGGATATCCCGCAACAACCGACCGCTCACGTGGCTGGCTGCGCTATCTCTATCGCAAGGCGACGACGCCCGACAATTGGGACAAGGACGGACAACCGCATCCGCACTGGGATGGTATATCGGGAGAGCCGAGACGGTCCTGGCACCGATTCGATCTCCAGGATTCATCGCATGCCGTTGCCATCATGGCAGACAACACACCGGCTTGGCGCGAAGTTTACGGTGCCATCCTCGACGAACTCGTGGCGCGCTTCACAGGTTATTTGGCCGCCAAGGACTGGCTCGATCAAATCGGAGACGATCCGCGGCGCGAGCAATACCCAGAGGAATGGTACGAAACCCTGATCCCACCGACGCTGCGCGGTAAGTAAGATGTGCCGGGCTGGACGGCCAACGGCGTGGCGCCCTGGGGCTTACAGATGGACCCCATCGGCGCCGACGGCAATCTTTTCTATAAGGGCTTCATGCTGGTCAATCTGGGCCTGCATCTCTATGTAACGAATGACGAGAAATGGAATGAGTCTTTCGAGGTGGTCCGTGACGGAGAGCATGCGTTCGCCTGGACGCATTCTCGAATAGCCGAGTTTCTGGCCAATCAATGGTCGGGCAAGCCTGAAGGCTGCCACTGTGAGAACACTAAAATCTGGCCCTTGTGAATGTCCGCTGCGGGCCTCGGTCTGAGGCTCCACGACATCCTCTACGGCACTGATTACAACCGCGTTTTCCAGAACTGGTGGGACTACGCCAAGGATAACTACGTCCCTATCCATGGCGGCGAGATCGTGGGGTCGATGACGATGTATTTCGATCCCATACTCGGTATCCACATGCCGGGCGACCACGAGCCCTTCCAGAAACTCGGCACGGCACAACTGATCCTGCCGTCCCGCCCCGATGACGCGCGCGTTCTCGTTGAGGCGGCCATCGATCAGCTTGGCTGGCGGAAGGATGCGCCGGTGGAGGATCGTGCCGGCAATCCGCGCGAGGTGATTTACGGCATGATCTTTGCCCGCGAATACGGTGATGAAGGGCTTTATGGCAAGCTGAAGGCGCATGCGGAAGCGAAATACGAGCCGACTTGGGACGAGGCAGCGGGTGAGTTTACCTGGGGCTTCGGATTGGACGAGCCCTACCCGCGGGGCCAGTACAATGCGCCGGCGGCGTTGGCGGAGGCCATTACGGAGGGGGCGTGGCGGCGGTTGTTCACGGCGCCGAATTTGCGCAAGTTCGTGGAGCCGACGGTGACGGGCGTGGACTTTCCGACGGTGTGCCTATCTCAGGCGGTGTACGATGTGGACCGGCGCCGCTTGATCGTTGCAACCGACAAGGGTGTGCCGGGTGCCTTGGGCCAGCCCACGACGTTTCGCATCACCAACGTGAAACCAGACAATTGTACCGTCGTTGCCGATGGTGCCATGTCGGATGATTGGCGCGCTGTGGAAGGCGATATAGAAGTCTCGACTACAGTCGGTGAGCACACCTTTGTCATCCGCATGAACTGAATCAGAGGCGCGGCACAAGGGTCGCGCTCCACTTCTGCTGTTGGCTATTAGCGGCTGTCGCGCTTGCCGATTTTGAGGTCCGTTCATACCTCAGGTCCAGACCTCAAGGCGCAGACTTCCGGTTGTCTGGCCTTGGCGCCCGGTACAGACTTCGAATCACCGGCGGCTGAGCCGCCCGGTATCGGATTGGCTCGAGAGGCGGGCTTCGACCCGCCTCTCTGCTTTTTCCGCCGCGCCCTTTCCCTGGCGGGCTGAAACGGTATCATTGGGCTTAGCAGAAAGACTTATCCGGAGGAGCGCGCCCATGCCGACCCTACAAGCCGACCGTCTGAGAAAAATCGCCGAGGTCCTGTTCGAGAAGGCCGGCGCGTCGGCGGACGAGGCGGCGACGGTGTCGCGGCATTGCGTCAACGCCAACCTGACGGGCCACGATTCGCACGGCATCATCCAGGTGCCGACCTATATCGACCGCATCGACCGCGGCCATATCGTGCCGGGCGCGCTGTTCGAGATCGTCCAGGAAAGCGCCACGACCACGGTGATCAACGGCAATTGGGGCTTCGGCTACGTGGTCAACGAACGCGCCATGAACCTGACCATCGAGAAGGCGCGCACCGCCAACGTCGCCGCCGCCACCGTCTATCACCAAAGCCATGTCGGGCGCGCGGCGTCCTATCCCCTGATGGCGGCGGAAGAGGGCATGATCGCCATGATGACCGCCGATTCCGGGCGCGGGCCGAAAGCCGTGGCGCCGTTCGGCGGCCGCGAGGCGCGCACAAATGGGGTCATGTCTTGCAATGCGACATTCGGGCTTAATCCCCGCGGAACACTAATGGATCCGGTTTGTCCGGAGTATGTGTGATTGCAAGACTTGACCCCAACAATGACATCCCATTTGGCGACATTATCTATCGTGAGTCCGGTCAATATTTTTATCGAAAGTTCTGCTATCTCCACCATGTCGTGATCTCAATCGACGATTGCGAATCGGTCGATGCCGGTGACGGAGACGAAGAAATGGCTGAATTCGTCACCGCTGGCAGCCTTAGCGTTCCGAAAGACTGCGGAACACAGCTTGTCGCCGAGAAAGATATGAGAGTCATACCGCTCGCACAAAAGATCACCCTCGACCCAAACCCGCCCTGTCAAGTCATAGGCGTAGTCGAAAAGCCTGCCCGATGCCTTCCCTTCAGAGGTGATCGTGATTGAACCACTCGATCCACCATGCATTAGCCGGACACGGTATGTCCGGCCAAAGAGCAAGGCCTTGATTTCGCCACCATTCAACCGATCCGCCGCGGTGATGTGATCGTAATCATCCGGCGTACCTGCCAAACCTACTTCGAGCAGGCCTCGCGCGAACCGGTCGGCAGTCGCGCGATCCTGAAACGGCCAAAAATACATTCGGTCGCCGATACGAAATTGTCCGGGGCCAAGGTCCCCCGCGCCGGCAGCCCGAGCCGGCGCATTGCTGCGTCTTTCGAGTTCGGACTCGATAATCGCTTCACCTTCCGTCTTTCGACCGAGCAACCCGTATGTTGCCGCCAGCGGCACATCGAGCCGAATGTCGTCGATGTTGTGCTTTCGCGCGCGCTCGAACGACTGCCTGGCATCCTCTTCCCTACCCAACGAAAATTGCGCTAAGCCGAGATTGAAAAGATAGGAGTCGAGTGATAGTGGGTCGAGCCGACGTGTATGCTCGATGTGTGGTAGGGCGTCCTCGGGCCGTCCGGCCATGACCAGCGCATAGGCCAATGCTCTCAACGCTTCAGCGTCGTTCGGATCGGAGTCAACCGCCCTATAGGCCGCCGCCAAGGCCTCCGCAAAGCGACGCTGAATTAGGTAGGTTGCAGACGCCAATCGGTGCGCAATAGCGGTCGGCCGCCGCAGCGCTTTTTCAAGATGCTCGATCGATAGAACACGCGCGTATCGCCAAGTCAGTCTGTTAACTTGCTCAGCTTGACCGGGGTAGGGTAACGCGCCCTGCCAATCGCGTTCGGAAGCCTGCCAATAGGTCAAACCCAATGCCGCATGCGCCCGCGCGTAGTCGGGATCGAGCTGTGTCGCCTGGGTGAGATGTTTGATCGCTGCAGCGAAATCCTCGGGCGATGTCCGAAGGTATCGCTCCCATCCCTTCAGGAACGCGTCGTAGGCTTCGACACTGTCAGTTTCCGCAACCTGCGCCAGCTTCTTCTCATTTGGCGTCAGCGCGACTTGCAGTGCCTTGGTGATCTTGTCGGTGATTTGGTCTTGCAGGGCGAACACGTTGGCGAGGGCGCCGTCGTAGCGATTGGCCCAGAGGTGGCCGCCGGTGGTCGCGTCGATCAACTGCACATTGATCCGTAACTGGCCGTCGGCGCGCCGGACACTGCCCTCGAGAACATAGCGGACGCCGAGCTCGCCCGCCACGGTCCGGACATCCGTCTGCTTGCCCTTGTAGGCGAACGACGAATTTCGGGCGGTCACAAAGAGGCCGGAAATCTTCGCAAGGTCGGTGATGATGTCCTCGGTTATGCCGTCCGCGAAATATTCCTGATCGGGGTCGGCCAAAAAATTGGAAAAAGGCAATACCGCAATCGAGGGTTTGCCGTGTGGGGTCTCGGTTATTCTCTCGGGCATCGTGCCACGCCCCACGACATACCAAGCCGCCGCGACACCGGCTGTCACGAGCAGGGCCGCAGCCACCGCTACGCCTCTCCGTTTCCAGACATTGCTGCCTTGTCGTTTGGTGGAGTTGGCCGGAGCGCCCGTGTCCGTGTCCAGCAGCACCCGATAGGCCCGTATCGGCTTCTCGATGTTCTTGACCTGATGTTCGCCCTGGTGTTCGAATTCAAGATCGAGCTTGCCCGCGACGTCCTGCCAGACCATGTCGGAAACGCAGACGCCACCGGGATCGGCCAGCCCTTCCAACCGGGCAGCGACGTTGACGCCCTGGCCGAGGATATCCTCGCCCTCGATGACCACGTCGCCGAGATTGATGCCGATGCGGTATCGGATTCGCCGGTCTTCAGGCACATCGGCGACGCGCGTCGCCATGCCGCGCTGCACCTCGACGGCGCATTGCACCGCGTCGACCACGCTTGCGAACTCGACCAGCATGCCGTCGCCCATCAGCTTGACGATGCGTCCGTTATTCTTCGCGATGCTGGGATCGATCAGCTCTTCGCGGTGGGTTCTTTGCTGTGTAATCGTGCCAGATTCGTCGACTTCCATGAGTCGCGAATAGCCGACCATGTCGGCTACGAGAATTGCAGCCAGGCGACGCTCCATGGAGTCCTCCCTGCGACGCGATAGTACCGACAGCATGGGCGGAAATCCATAGAGGCTTTGGATTGCGCGATTTTCCGTTTAGTTTACTAGGCGATATTCGGCGGTATTTGCCGCCGAACGAAGGAGAGATGGAACGAGCTGCAGATGACGAAATTACGGTTCGTGCTCATCGCGGTTTTGACGGTTTCGTTGGGCTGCCAAACGGTGGGTAATGTCACCGGCGATTTAGTGGAATTGAAACGAACCTGGGATGGTGCCTTCGTCTACCTGCCCGCCGGCCGGCTCGTCATGCCCAACGCGGTTAGGCTTTCCGCCGAGGACGGCGCGCGGGCCTATCGCCTTGTCATGAAGGAGGCGAACGCGCGTGCGGACTTCGCAAATATACCTGCTGGCACGCGCTATCCGGTTATCGTCTACATGCATGGCTGCAACGGGATCTCGGGGCACGACAGCCAGGCGGCAATATTTCTCGCGGGAACCCTCGGCGTCGCCGTCATCCAGCCGTCGAGCTTCGCGCGAGAATATCGGCCGCGAAATTGCGATCCCAAGGGCAAATCCGGCGGCGCCTTCCGGGGCGCCCTCGATTTCCGAATTGTCGAAGCGAACTACGCCATTCGCGCGGCGCGCAAGCTGCCCTGGATCGATCCGGAGAATGCGATTCTTATGGGCCATAGCGAGGGCGGAATCACAACCTCAAAATTCATCGGGGAACGGGTCAACGCGCGCGTCGTTTCGGGCGCCACCTGCCACTATGGCTGGGACGACTGGAGCGGCCTGGATGCGCCGGAGACCGAACCGGTGTTGGCGCTGCTCGGCGCCGATGATCCCTGGGTTGTCGGAAAGCCGTGGTGGGGCGAGGATTGCGGCAGCCTGATGTCGAAGACTAACGGCAGCCGGAGCATCGTCGTCAGCGATGGCGCCTTCGCCAACCTGCATGCAGTCCTGTTTGCGCCGGAGGTCAAGCGCGCGGTCGTGGCCTTCATAAAGGCGCATATCAAGACCACCGCGGCCGGTCTGGAAACAAAAGCGGAAGCGAAACCGCCGACCGCCAGTGCAGGCCCAACGGAGAAGACTAGAATGAAATCGGCCGATGTCGCCAAAGGCAGCGTGACGGTCGGAAAGGCCATTATCGCCGAAATTTCAGCGCAATCGGAACGATGGCAGGACTCCGGCGTTAACGTAGAACGCGGGCAAACCTACAGGATTTCAGCATCGGGCAAGTGGACCATAAACAGTGATACTTGCGGTTGGAGCGGGCCGGATGGCGGTTCGGGCCCCTGCGCGGCGCCGCTTTCAGCCAAGCAGACTGTCGCGGGCTCGTACCTGGCCCTCATCGGACGGATCGGCGACGGCCCCGCGTTTCTTGTCGGCGGTGGCATCGAGCTCACCGCGGACAGAAGCGGGCGCTTGTCCCTCAGGATTAACGATGCGCCCGGTGGTTTCGAGAACAACGAAGAAAGCGTGACGGTTCGGACCGCGCACCTTTCGACGCAATAGTCATCTCAATGAAACGAATGTGTGGTCCGCCGTAAGGAACCGCTAACCGAGACTATTTGCGTTATCGGCTTAGGCAGCAGCGCGCCCGCAACAAGCTAGTTCGAAAGCACCTCGACGCGTTTCAGATCGACGGAACTGGATGCGGAATCGCTCATGGCTAGTGCGGAATAACCTAGGCTACATGGAACCGGGGTAGCAATTCGTCGCTATGAGCGCGACTTCCAGTATTGGCTATTAGCGGCTGTCGCGCTTGCAGGTTTTGAGGTCCGTTCATTCCTCAGGTCCAGACCTCAAGCCGCCCACTTCCGGTTTTCTGGCCTTGGCGCCCAGTACGGACTTCCAATCACCGGGCGCCGAGCCGCCCGGGTTTGGATTGGCTCGAGAGGCGGGCTTCGGCCCGCCTCTTTGCTTTTTCCGCCCCGCCCTTTCCCTGGCGGCGCGAAACGCTATCATTGGGCTTCGCAGAAAGACTTATCCGGAGGAGCGAGCCCATGCCGACCGTGCAAGCCGACCGTCTGAGGGAAATTGCCGAAGTCCTGTTCGAGAAGGCCGGCGCCTCGGTGGACGAGGCGGCGACGGTGTCGCGGCATTGCGTCAACGCCAACCTGACCGGCCACGATTCGCACGGCATCATCCAGGTGCCGACCTATATCGACCGCATCGACCGCGGCCATATCGTGCCGGGCGCGCCGTTCGAGATCGTCCAGGAAAGCGCGACCACGACCGTCATCAACGGGAATTGGGGCTTCGGCTACGTCGTCAACGAGCGCGCCATGAACCTGACCATCGAGAAAGCGCGGACCGCCAACGTCGCCGCCGCCACCGTCTATCACCAAAGCCATGTCGGCCGCGCGGCGTCCTATCCGCTGATGGCGGCGGCGGAGGGCATGATCGCCATGATGACCGCGGATTCGGGGCGCGGGCCGAAGGCGGTGGCGCCGTTCGGCGGCCGCGAGGCGCGGGTCGGCACCAACCCGATCGCGATCGCCATGCCGTCCAATCTGGAGGGGCCGTTCTTCGTCGACATGGCGACGTCGGCCGCCGCCGCCGGCAAGGTCAAGCTGGCCGAGGCGCGCGGCCAATCGATCCCCGGCGATTGGCTGGTCGACAAGGACGGACGGCCGACGACGGATCCCTCGGCGCTCGGCGCCGGCGGGGCGATACAGCCGCTCGGCGGGGCGCAGGGCTTCAAGGGCTACGGGCTGGCCGCGATGGTCGAGATTTTCTCCGGCCTGCTGACCGGCCTCGGCTTCGGCGTCGAGCCGACCGGCAAACACAATGACGGCGTGTTCATGGCGGTCTTCAACGTCGCCGCCTTCCGGCCGCTCGACCGGTTCAAGCAGGAAGTCACCGAGTTCGCCGAATACCTCAAGGCGACGCCCACGGCGGAAGGCTTCGACGAAGTGCTCTATCCGGGCGAGATCGAGCACCAGCGCATGCGGAAGCGCCTGGTCGAGGGCATCGAGGTCGAGGATGCGACCTGGAACAAGCTCGTCGCCCTGGCGGAGAAATACGGCGTCGGCGAGATCGTCGCGTGACCGGCAGCAACGGAGATTGGATGAACCATGGCGTATGAAACCATCACCGTCGCGCCGCTCAGCCCGAATATCGGCGCGGAAATTTCCGGGGTCAATCTGGCAGAACAGCTCGGCAACCAGACCTTCGCGGAAATTCACGATGCGCTGATGGAACACCAGGTGGTCTTCTTCCGCGACCAGGAACTGACCCTCGAACAGCACAAGGCCTTCGGCAGGCTGTTCGGCGCGCTGCACATCCACCCGGCGATGCCGGGGCCGGAAGGACACCCGGAAATCCTGGTCGTTCACGCGGACGAGAACTCCAAATACGTGGCGGGACAGGGCTGGCACACCGACGTCAGCGCCGACGAGGAGCCGCCGATGGGCAGTATCCTGCATCTGCACGAGGTGCCGAAGATCGGCGGCGATACGATGTTCGCCAGCATGTACGCCGCCTACGAGGCGCTGTCGGATACCATGAAAACGTTCCTGGGCGGGCTGCGGGCGCACCACGAGTCCGAACACGTGCACAGCCGCGGCTATGTCGGCCGCACCGGCGCGCTGCGCGACGGCGAGAACGCCTATCCGGCCGCGCTCCATCCGATCGTGCGCACGCATCCGGTGACGGGCCGCAAGGGGCTCTACGTCAATTCCGGATTTACCACCCGGATCGAAGGGCTGGCGCGCAACGAAAGCCGCGCCATTCTCGATTTCCTGTTCCGCCACATCGAGACGCCGGAGTTCCATTGCCGGTTCAGTTGGCGCGATAATTCCATCGCCTTCTGGGACAATCGCTGCGTGCAGCATCGCGCTTTGTGGGACTACCGTCCCCATGTCCGGAGCGGCCACCGGGTCACGGTAAAAGGCGACCGCCCAGTATAGTCCCCTGCAAGGGGGACGCTATTTGCGTTGACCCGGACCGATGCCGCATCTCCTCTAGTGTCCTGATCGTGAAATTCAAGGGATTGAATTTCTCGTGAATCAGCACAACAACTATTTGAACCTAGTGTGATTCAGATTCAGAATCTCGCCGCATTCAATGCGACGAACTTCAGAATCATCACATTAGCATTGCGGTGTGGTCCGATTCCGCCACCTCTGCAGCGATTTAACCGCAGATTAACGCATTCCGTTCAATATTGCGGCCATGGGGGCGCCCTAGGAATCGGCGCCCGATCGATCTGTCGAGGATGTCTGATGTCGCAAGCCGCCGCGCCGTACATGGAAATGTCGCTCTCGGAAATGGGCAAGAACAAGAAAGAGTCG
>JAKZTB010000086.1:0-5491 GCA_047517345.1 Alphaproteobacteria bacterium | reverse complement strand
CGAACGCTTCGTCCACGGCACCCCGAAACCCGCCCCGCTTCCCGAAGCCGTCTGGATCAACCCACCCGCCACTTCCACAACAGGAGAAACGAGTCAGTAAATAGAAACCGTCGGTGTCTCAAAGTCGTTGACAGGTTCCGGGCCTACAGTTCCAAATGGGGCGGGTACGCACCGATGAGGCTAAAGCCATGTCTCCCGTCTAGCGTTTGGCATGACAACGTTTTGGTTTCTGACCGATTGCTGACATTGACCAAGCGCGCATGTTGAATTTGTGCCGTATCCGGGTAGAGCGACGCTACTTCCCAAATCTGTTGGTGAGCGGCGCCTTCTTGAAATATCCGAACGTAGCGTTGCCCTGCCTGGACAATGATGCGCCGTCGCATGATTCGGTATCCCCTCATTCCTTTTGGGTACTCCGGTCAAATTACCGGGAAACCTCTGTTAACGGAAGCGTGGGCGCGTCTATGGAACGAGAAAGTTTGTGCGGTGGTAATTCCTGGGCTGCTAGCCTTGATAAAGCGCCCTCTGCTCGCGCTGGTCAGTTAGTGCACCGCCCCGCCGGGTTCCGTGTTCTCCAGACCCTTCACCGCCGCAAGTACCCGTCACGCCGGCGTCCAAATCGCCAAGTTCCATTAATTCGTCGGCAACGATCTGCACGCCTAGTCAAGATTTCGTGCAGGTGCCGTAGGCGACCATAATTCTAGAAGCGGTCTTCCCTCCAAGTGGGGTTCCTAACAAAAACGCGCGTGTATAGCCCTTCGTTCCGAAAACAATCGGCAAAACGAGTTGTCGTTCTGCAACAGCGGCATCACAGCTCAAACGCCCCTTTCTCCCTTTTCTACACAAATAGGGATCCGCCCTACTCCATTTTTCCCAACGGATCATCCGCGTCGTCGCGGATATCACTTTGACCGTAAAGTTTCCCGGATTAAAGCCTGAACGAGAGGCCTTGCCCTGCTCGTCCCAAGCGAATCCGTTTACATCTGTATCGGTGCAAAACAGCACCTCCTCGGCCAACGCCGGCGACATCATGCACAGAGTAACAATGGTGATTACAGCGAGACGCGTCATGACACTCTCCCTGTTATTTCGTTGTGTAGCGTCGCATAATTTGCTGCTTTCGGGAATCGCGGATGTTACCGCGAACTCTCTCGCGGCTTTCGTGGTCGGTAGCAGGGGCCGACTTCTCCTTCTGGCTACAAAGCGAACTCGCGGCGTTCCGAATTGACTTCCGTTGGTCCGTCAATAGGGGACATGCCGAAATTGATGTCGGCTTTCCGCACATCCCCACCGCGCAACAACCACGGCCTTTCCTTATAAAATCCGATGGTAGACCCAATGCTGACCTTTCGCTCTTGCCTGTGAACATCGGGGGGCGGCTTCCTTTCCTATGCAGGAAATGCGGTTGACGATGCCAATATTTTCTCCGAAATTAACCTACATTATTGAATTCTCGAACCTCTCTGCCCTCTATTATCCTTACTCGCGCTGTCTGCGAGAATTTGACCTAAAGCGAATTTACCGAAGCTAAGCGGCAGTTTGGCAGCCGTCGTGCGGGACGAGACTCTGCCGGGCCTGGAGCGGTTGAAAGACAGGCTTGCCGAGCTCGAAACAAAGGCGCGCGCCGAAGCGGCTGGTGGCATCGACCTGGAGGGCGAACGGGACGCGGCATGGCGTGAAGTCAAGCCGTCCGCGGTTAGCCTTGAGACGGACGCGCCGGTTTCGTTGCAGGGTGCCGCGGCGAAAGTCCGATACGAGCGGCAATACCGCATCGGCGACGACGAAGCGGACAGCGCCGAATGCCGGTTGCTCTTGCAGGCTGCAAAGACGCTGGAAGTGTATCCGTCGAGACGCAGAAAGCCGCATAGGGGTCGGCGCCGACATCAGCCAGATACCGATTGTTGCGGAGGTTGGGAAAAGGAAGAAACGGCAACCTGAGTAGAGCCTTGCGAATCGGCGTATGCTCTGTCTAGGGTGGGTCCGGAGTATTGATGAATACGCGACAGCGATTGTACGAGTTCTTAGCGACGCCCGCGTGGTTGCGCCCGACGATGAGAAGCGAACAGTCACCCCACACTCAATTTCCGCATCGAATCGGCAGAAGTGCACGTAAATTGCAAGTTAATTGTAAGTTATTGTCAAGCACGCCCGCGCGTTCTCTGACACCATGATTGCATATTTGCGCCGTATCGCGGCTCGCGGGCCGTTGTATGTGTCCATAATTGGAAAACTTTGGGAGGAGTTGGCCAAGCGCAGCAACGACAGGGGAATACCATGCGCCACGCTTCCATTCGCAACGCGGCCTGTGCAATCGGCGGGCTCAGCGCCGCACTCCTTTTGCCCCCGAATACTAGCGCGACGCCGCTGGTCGAGCGCGACCTGTTGGCGCCCGGCGACGGGCTGGTCAATATTCCGGCACGACTGTTTTCTCGTATAAGATCAGGGCTCCTTGTTGTCGCCGTAGGATTACTTCTCGCGGTCACTGGCACAATTCGCGATTCTCATGCTCTTTCCTCGGCAACGGCTAATCTTTTACTTTTTTTGGACGTTACTGTTACCCGGACTGATTGCCCAAATACACAGGGCTGCAACACTGTTATTCTGGGTGGCTTTGGCTTTGGCGGCGGTGGATTTGACATTACACCTTTCTCAGTGAGCGGGTCTGGAAGCGCCTCTGGAGATGGATTTGGCGGTGTTATTAATGCTTTTGGTGAATTTAATGCCTCATTGGACGTATTTTCCTCGGCATTTTCGGGCCCTTCGGAAGGCAACGCCATCTCCGCCGCTGTAGGAAACGCGACCCTTACTTTTGATAATAGTTTTAGTGATGCAACTTTTGAAATATCGTACCAATCGAACGGATTTTTACGAAGTGACACCGAGACATCCGCGCCCGGCGACATTGCGTCCGCCATCGCAAACTTCGTTATCATTGCACCCACGGTTGACGAGAATAATTCCGAAAACGGCTTCTGCGATGTCTCCGGTTGTATGTCTGATAATTTTTTGTCTTTTGATTCTGGGGAACTATTTGAAAGCTTCACCTTACTTCCGCGGGCATCTGCCGAAGTTTTCCTTTCTGCAAGCGTCGAAACCGAAGTATCTTCAACTCCTGAGGAATTTGTAAATAATGGTGTCCCCGAACCTGGCGCCCTCGCCCTGTTCGGCGTCGGCCTCGCGGGGCTGGGCTTCATGAGGCGGCGGCGCAAGGCGGCTTAACCGTACACCGATCATTCTAGACATGCTCAGGGCCGGTGCTTGTTACCGGCCCTTTTGCTTCGCCTCACCAGTTCGCGATGCGCGCGATATTGACCGCTTGCGACGAGCAGATTGAGTCTGCTTGTGGCTAAAAAGAGAACTCGCGTCGTTTCGAATCGACTTCCGTTCTACCCTCAACAAGCGACATGCCGACGACGATGTCGGCTTTCTGCTGATTTGCGTCTGGATTTTCCCAGCAACGGAAGTGACGCGCGATACCTAGCGACAGCCGCTTATGACCCAGGCTGTGTAAAAACAAAATCCTGGGCGAGAGAACGAAATATTGATTGGTAAATCGCGCCTTCACGACAACATTGATTCGCCTACGACGTAGCATTGATTCAATTGTTGCGCGGCGCACCGTGGCGACCACGTTTTCGCACAGCCTGGACCCATTGCAGACCTCAGCGACGGGTTCGCGCTACCGCAATCATCAATCGTCTCTTATCGAGTCCAACCTCATTATCGCTGACAAACAATGCTGCGTAAGATCGATACGTGTAACCGGATTGTCGCGACCGGCGAAGAACGCGCCGGCGTATCCGCTCAGGCGCGGCGACTGGAGATAGGCCCCGCCGCCGAGGTCTATGCGCTCTTGCCCGGGGCGAATTTGACGCTTTCGATTGTTCGGCATTTCCAGATCGATAAGGGCTTGGAGGCGGCTGACCAATTCCGGAAATCGGGCGACGTGTGCGCCGAGAGCCCGTCGCGCGGAAACGAGCCCTTCCAAATTGGCACAGTTAATCCGAGACTTCCCATCAGGCGCCGCCTTCAGGTTGCGTAGAAATGACCGCGCCTGGGAGGCAATGAATAGCAGGAATTTTTCATCGCGGGTCGTGGCGTAGCGCGTTTCCGCCGCCATCGTACCCCAACTGTAAAACATCCTGCTCCAAGGTTCGGAATATCGCTGCAAAAAATAACCGTCCACCGAGTCGAGCGCCTCGGCGGCGGCCCGGTCATTCGGGTGGGTTTTCAAATACACCGCCAATGCGAGCCAAGTCTCGCCATTGGAATAAGCCATTTCGCTTATGTGATGCGGTGCCGCACGGAAGCCGCCGCCGGGAATTCGGAGGCTTAGAATGCCACGAAGCCACGCTTTCCTGAGCTTCGCAAACCGCATGTCGCCGCTGGCCCTACTGTATCGCAGCTCCGTAATCAACGCCAAGGCAGTGCCGCCAAGCCAGGCGCTTTCATACGCGCCGTCCGGTGAGACTAGCTTGCCGCCGCCGCCGCGCGTGTAAATAAGGTCGAACCGGTTAAGGGTCCGCTGCAAGGTCCCGCGGCCGTAAGGAAGCGATAGAACCCGAAGCTTTTGGATTACGTCCTGGAAACCGCCGCGGTCTATTGGAAGCGACAGCCGACCGAATTCCTTTAGTATCGACCGAAGCGAATCGCGGAGGCCGGCGCTCGGTCTGCTGGAATAATATTCGGCCAGCGCGGACGCCGTCCCCGCCTGCCGGACCAGGTTCGGACTCGTGACGTTCGGCTTGTCCGTTTCGACGCCGGTCAGGAAATTGTACTCGTAACCGAACAGGCCGGACGGCAATTGCGCGCCCATGAATTGACCGACCGCGAGCGCCATGCTTTCCCGGTCATCCGCCGATGCGGTTGCGATCGTAATGGCAAAACCGAAGATAAATGTTGGAAGCGCGGCGAAGAAATGACTGCATTTGAACGCACGAATTGGAACCGCGCGAGCGTTCGAGGCGACATTAATGCAAATCAGTCCATCTCCAATTGACGAACCGGTGGATTATCGGTTGCGGCAAAGGGTTGAAGAAGCATTCGGTGGAGAAAAAGATCTTCACGGTGGCGAAAATGCTCTAGGCCAAGGGTCATTCCCACCAGCCCCCCTTCCGGTTGCGCGCAGTACGTCCCCAGCATCCGGTCCCACCAGGGAAAAACCTGGCCGTAATTGCTGTCGGTTTCCGATCGCATCGACGAATGATGCACGCGGTGCATGGCCGGCGTCACGAGAACCAGCCGCAAACCGCGATCGAACCCGTCGGGCAACCGAATATTGCCATGTTGAAACAGGGTCAGCGTTCCGGACAAGGCCGACCAGATCAGCAAGGCGAGCGGCGGCGCCCCGGATAGGGGTCACCCTGTTTGGATATTCGCCCCATACGCTCCTTGCCCCCGGTCGAGTTCTGTCTGGGAACCAGGCCGATCCACGCCGCCAGTTCGCGACCGGATTTGAAGACCGAGGGATCCGACACCGAGCCGATAAGCG
>JAKZTB010000085.1:0-6558 GCA_047517345.1 Alphaproteobacteria bacterium | reverse complement strand
CCGCAAGATCGGTGCCAACAGCATATTGCTGCGCCACCCGAGACGCCCAAGTGTGATGATTCTGAAGTTTGTCGCATTGAGTGCGGCAAATTTTGGGATCTGAATCACACTTGGTTCAAATAGTTGGTGTGCTGATTAACGTGAAATTCAATAGGTTGAATTTCACGATCAGGACACTAGATTGCGCGCATGCAATTTCCCGCTCCTCTCGTACGCGGCACGCTCGTGCAACGCTACAAACGATTTTTGGCCGACGTGACCCTGGAAAATGGCAAGACGATTACCGCGCATTGCGCGAATCCCGGATCGATGATCGGCCTGCGCGCGCCGGGTTCGGAGGTGTGGCTATCGCCGAACCAAAACCCGAAGGCGAAGCTCGATTGGCGTTGGGAGTTGATCCGCGTCGACGGGTGCCTGGTCGGCGTCAGCACGGCGCACCCGAACGGGATCGTCGCGGCCGGAATCGACGCAGGCAAGGTCGCGGAACTGGCGGGTTACGCGGGCCAGCGGCGCGAGGTTCCCTACGGCCGGAATAGCCGTATCGACATACTTCTCGAAAGCGACGGCCGGCCGGCCTGTTACGTCGAAGTCAAGAACGTCAATCTGCGCCGGACCGAAGGACCGCATCCCACCGCCGCGGAGTTTCCCGACGCCGTGACCAAGCGCGGCGCGAAACATCTGGACGAAATGTCGGATATGGTGGCAAAAGGCTGCCGCGCGGTCATGTTCTACCTTGTCCAACGGGACGACTGCGACCATTTCAGGATTGCGGCTGACATAGACCCCCATTATGCCGCAACGCTAGCCTCGGCGCGGCAGTCGGGCGTCGAAGCGGTATGCTATACTTGTCGCATATCGCTGGAGAGCATAGAGCTGGATTCGCCGCTGCCATTGTTTTTGGATTGAATTTGGGCCTTGCGGCGATCCAGCAGAGGGTAAGGGATGAACGATTCACAAGCGCTGCGCTCGTACGAGCCGGACTATAACCGTGTCACCATACACGGGCCGGACGACATTGCTGCAATGCGCAAAGCCGGCAAACTGGCTGCCGAGGTGCTCGATTTCATTACACCGCATGTCGTTCCCGGCGTTACCACCGGTGCGCTGAACGAACTGTGTCACGAATTCATCCTTGAACACGGCGCCATCCCGGCGCCGCTCAACTATCGCGGCTTTCCGAAATCGATCTGCACCAGCGTCAACCACGTGGTCTGCCACGGGATCCCGAACGAAGCGAAAAAGCTATCGAACGGCGACATCATCAATATCGATATCACCGTGATCCTCGACGGCTGGCACGGCGACACCAGCCGGATGTTCCTGATCGGCGACAAAATCAGCGTGCGGGCGCGCAAACTTGTCGATATCACCTACAAATCCATGATGCGGGGTATCGAAGCGGTAAAACCGGGCGCCACGCTGGGCGATATCGGCTACGCGATCCAGAGCTTCGCGGAATCGCACCGGTTTTCGGTCGTGCGCGACTTCTGCGGGCATGGAATCGGCCGCATATTCCACGCCCCGCCCAGTGTCGTACATTACGGCACGCCGGGCGCAGGTCTTTTGCTGAAGGAAGGGATGTTCTTCACGATCGAACCTATGATCAACGCCGGCCGCTATGACGTCAAAATCCTGCAGGATGGGTGGACCGCGGTGACGAAGGACCGCTCATTATCCGCGCAGTTCGAGCACACGATCGCGGTGACCGCGGACGGCTACGAAATCTTCACCCTATCGCCGCAAGAACTGCACGCCCCGCCTTACGACGTCTAAAGTTTATTCTCCGGAAATTTCCGGTAATTCTATTGCCCGATAATTTGAAGACGCGGTGCAGCTTTCGAATTGGCCGCATATTTGGTACAATGTATTTTTATGCCAATGGTTATTTGGTATGAAAGACTCGGTAATACTCGTTGAATTTAATGAACTTTGCCCGCCGTTGCTCAGCAAATGGATGGCGCAAGGCATCTTGCCAAATTTCAAGAAATTCCACGATAACGCCGAGGTTTTCACGACCGGGCCGTGCGTTCCCGAACAACATTATCTCGAACCTTGGATCCAATGGTATTCGGTGCATACCGGACTCGGATACGATCAGCACAACGTCTTTCACTTGGCCGACGGTCCGCTTGCGGATTTTCCGGATATTTGGTCGATTCTGTCGGACGCCGGTATATCGGTCGGCAACTGCGGCAGCATGAATGCGCGCGGCTTCGAAATACCCGGCAGCTATTTCCTGCCCGATCCGTGGTGTACGACCGAACGGGCCTATCCTGAAGATCTGCGCGCCTTTCACGACTTCGTCTCGTATTCGGTGCGCGAATATTCCAATACCGATGCGCAACTGGGCAGCGCCATCTATGCCAATTTCCTGAAGTTCATGTTGCGGCACGGCCTTGGCGTCAGCACCGTCGCGGCGATCGCCAAACAGCTAACTGCGGAGCGGATCGCCGACCGTCGCTTGTCGTGGAAGCGGGTCGCGATTCAGGATCAGCTCCAGTTCGACGTATTCGCGCATTATCAAAAGACATTGAAACCAAGGTTCGCGACGTATTTCTCGAACAGCACCGCGCATTTGCAGCACGCCTACTGGCGAAACATGGAACCCGAAAGTTTCGAAGTCAGCCCGCCGGAAGGCGATCAACTGATCTATGGCGACGCTATCCTGTTCGGCTACCGTAAGATGGACACGCTGCTGGGCCGCTTCATGCACCTGGCGTCTGAAGGAACGACAGTGATTTTCGCGACCGGTCTCAGCCAACAGCCGTTCCTGAAGAGCGAAGGCATCGGCGGCCAGAAATTCTACCGGCCGAAAAACATGGAGGCCACGCTCGACTCTTGGGACATCGCCTATGTCGAGGTGCAATCCACGATGACGCACCAATTCCAGATTCGCTGCGCCAACGCGGAGGATACCGGCGAAGCGCGGCGCATTTTGGCGTCGGTGACCTGCGATGGAAAATCCGTCTTCGGCTTCGACAAATCGGAAGACGATTCGATTTATATCGGCTGCCCGTTGCACGAGTCGATCGATGCAAAATCGCAAATCGTGGTCAAGGGACGCAATCTCACGACCGGATTTTACGATCATTTCTATATGATCGACGCGACCAAGAGCGGCTTTCATCATCCCGACGGCGCGCTGTGGATACAGACCGGAACCCATCGTACCCACGGCGATAAGGTTTCGGTTCTCGATTTTTTCCCGACGTTGCTGGATCATTTCGATGTCGCCCTGCCGGAACGCCAAGGCATCGCGTATCGCGGACGAAGCCTATTACCGGTCTTGGATTTGGCGGAACAAGATGCAGCCGCATGACGGCTTTCGCCAAAATTTGCTGATTGAAGACGCCGCATTCACGCCATAACGATGCGCCACCCGCGAAATTCCTCTACCCGCGTGAGTAACCGTCAACGATAGCGAAATCCAATACCCGTTTTCGCCTTCAATTTTTAGTAGGAAGCAACAACCGCATTAAGGCCGGGTTCTCCGGGCGCTTTCGGAGCAACCGCATGTGCCGCTACATGTGCGGACTGGATTCACAAAATCACTCTGAAACCAGTCCCAACCGTAATTCCAGTGCACCGCACAACATTTGACCGATGGTGATATGCATTTCCTGGATGCGGGCGGCCGCCTCCGCGGGCACGATGAGAATTGGGTCGGCCAGCGCCGCCATCGCACCGCCACCACGACCGCCGAGCGCCGTCGCGACCATCCCGACCCGGCGTGCTTCTTCCAATCCCGCGATGACATTCGGGCTGTGGCCCGAAGTCGATATCCCTACGGCGACGTCGCCAGGCTTGCCCAACGCGGCAATCTGACGGGCGAAGAGTTGCTCGAATCCGAGATCGTTGCCGGCCGCCGTCAAGGTCGAACTGTCGGTCGTGAGGGCCAACGCCGCAATCGGCGGTCGGTCGCGGATATAGCGCACCGTGAGTTCGGTCGCGAGGTGCTGGGCGTCTCCGGCACTGCCGCCATTGCCAAAAAAGACGATCTTGTTGCCGTTCTCGATCGCCGTCGTCCAAACATCCAGCATTCGAACGAACGGTTCAGCCATGGTGTTGCGCACAGCTTGAAGTGCCGCAGCGTGCGCATCCAGCTCCTGCTCGAAATACCGCAGCGGATCGATCAATCGGAGGTCCTCCGTTGCGTCTGTCCCCCGGCTATGGCAGCGCGGTCCGCGGCGACCATTTCCGCGACAAGCGTCTGGAAGCCCGTCGTGGCCTTCCATCCCAATACCCGCTCGGCCTTGCGCGCATCGCCGATCAGGCAGTCGACCTCGGTCGGGCGGAAGTATCGCGGATCGACCTGGACGCGGACGACACCCGTTTCGGTATCGATTCCCTCTTCCTCCGGGCCGCTGCCGCGCCATCCGATGTCGACGCCGGTCTGTTCGAAGGCGGATTCGACGAGTTGCCGAACCGTATGCGCTTCGCCCGTCGCGAGGACAAAGTCGCTCGGATCGGCCTGTTGCACGATGCGCCACATGCCCTCGACATAGTCGCGGGCGTGCCCCCAATCGCGGCGCGCGTCGAGATTGCCGAGGTACACCCTATCCTGAACGCCCGCCTCGATGGCGGCAACGGCGCGGGTGATCTTACGGGTGACAAAAGTCTCGCCGCGCACGGGCCCCTCGTGATTGAACAAGATCCCATTCGACGCGTGAAACCCATATGCCTCGCGGTAATTCACGGTGATCCAATAGGCGTAAAGCTTGGCGGCGGCGTAGGGGCTGCGCGGCATGAAGGGAGTCGACTCGCTCTGTGGCGCCGCCGCGCCGCCGTACAACTCCGAGGTCGAGGCCTGATAGAACCGAACGCGGTCGCCTAAATCGAGGATGCGTATCGCCTCCAGAAGGCGCAGTGGCCCCAAACCGTCCGCATTCGCCGTATATTCCGGCGTCTCGAAGCTGACTTGAACGTGGCTTTGCGCGGCGAGATTGTAAATCTCGTGGGGCTGAACCTGTTGCACGATCCGGATAAGGTTGGTGGCATCGGTCATATCGCCGTAATGCATGAAAAACCGCACGCCTTCCTCATGCGGATCTTCGTAAAGATGCTCCACGCGTTCGGTGTTGAACGAAGACGAACGTCGCTTAATGCCGTGAACGATATAGCCTTTTGCAAGAAGCAATTCGGCCAGGCTGGCGCCGTCCTGTCCGGTTATCCCGGTAATCAATGCCACTTTGTCGGTCATGGCGCGAATGTCTTATGCAACGATTCGGGTGTCAACGCCGTCGGGGACTAAATCTTGTTTACCGCCGGTTAGGAAACGTCGCGGTTTGTATCCGAGGTCATCGGCGGCGGGTCGGTTGTCGCAGACCAGATCGCTGCGCATCCGGCGAACCATTTCACCTGTCACTTCCGGCCGCCGCGTCAGCAATCCGGCGGCGGCGGCAAAATATTCGAGGAACGGCACCCGCACGCAGCGGCGCGGCAGTTGCAACACATCGAAAATCCGGCCGACCATTTCGCGGTACGCAAGCGTCTCACCGCCCCCAACATCGTAATGCCGTCCCGCGGCCGCGGGCACGCGCAACGCCGTCAGCGCCGCGCCGGCCAAATCATCCGCATGAACCGGTTGACGAAGGCCTTCCGCGCCAAAAGCCAACGGGTAGCATTTGAACCGCTGGATGAACCGTGCCGCGCGGCTGACATTGCGGTCGACTCCGAGGCCATAGATCAGCGTCGGCCGCAAAACCGTCCATCCGATCCCAAGCGTGTCGCATCTTTGCGCGATAGTCGATTCCGCTTCGACAATGCGCTCCACGCGGCGGCGTTCCGCCGCGCTGGATGTGCCCTGCTTCGCATAGATCGACGTCGAGCTAAAGCAGACGAGCCGGCGCGCGCCCCGCTCGCAGAGCGCTTCGATGTGGGGCGGCAGCAGCCAGATATCGGCGATATGCACCACGGACGACAGCGCGTAGGGGATCGGCAATTCCGGATTGGTCAAATCGATTTCGATGAACTGCGCCGCGCCGTCTTCGAACCTTTCCGGTCGTTTCCGGCCGATCGCCACCGCCGTTGCGCCCGCGGCGCGCAATCTCCGAAGTACGCATCGCCCAATCTGGCTACTGGCCCCGGTGACGAATATGGCGGACCGGGACCCAGGCGACTCAATATCCATATCTCTCTCGGCCAGCACAATTGCGGTCTTGTTTCGGCGCAACTGCGATGGTACCGCAAACTCTATAGTGCGGCATAATCATCTGTTTCGTCCGTGCTACCGAGGCAATAATCCACCATTGTCGATAGGGCAAGCGTTCCGACGCATTTGTGGAATCGCCGTTTAAGGAAGGTGAGGCAGGATCGTTTGATCGAGCATTTCGTGGCGGGAACGACGACGCGCTGTCCCAGTGACCGTCTCGATCCATTGAACGTCATCCGACAAATATCTGTTCCTAGGGATTTCCCTAACAGCCCGTTGACGAAGTTGGCACTGGACACAAGCGGCCTGGTCTGATTCTTTGACGTTCTGATTTGACCGGGGGATTCGCTGATGACGATGGGACAGCAGAAGGATCGTCAGGGGGGTAGGCTGGGCGGAGATGCCGC
>JAKZTB010000084.1:0-7630 GCA_047517345.1 Alphaproteobacteria bacterium | reverse complement strand
ATGCGCCGCGTCGGTGGCTGGCAAACACTCGACCAAGCGCCGGTCAAGAAGCCGATTGACCTCGCCGCCTGATTGAGCAACCATCGTGATCGGGAGCTACGCCAAAAACCAATTTCCACCAACTATCGGACACGACCGTATCCACGTTCGCTCAACTATAATCGACATTATTCGATAAGATTGCCGGCGTTCCGGGAATGATTTCAGGTGACTACCGGACGAGCTTAAACATGAACCGGCGATCGGCCGGGGGATTCGATCCGAATTCCAAGGCTATAGCGGTATTATGGTAGTTAGGTCGCCCGCGTCTATTTTAGGCTGACCCTTGGATTGAGCGCGCGGTACAGCAAATCCACCAATAAGTTTACGACCACGACGATGAAACCAAGCACGAAAACGCCTGCTTGGATCAAGGGATAGTCGCGGTCGACGATCGCCAGATAAATCGCTTGCCCGATACCGGGCCAGGCAAAAATCGTCTCCAAAACGACGGTTCCACCCAGCAAATCCGCCAATTGCAGGCCACTGATCGTAATGGTCGGGATCAACGCGTTGCGCAATGTGTATTTGTAGATAACTTTTTTCTCGGTGAAACCCAGCGAGCGGGCTGTATCGACATACTCTTTGTTCATTTCATCGAGCATGCTGGAGCGCGTGAGGCGTGTCGTATAGGCGGCCTGGCGGAATCCGATCGCCGCCGCGGGCAGGATCAAATAGAGCAGACTTTGTTTCCAGTCTTCGAACGGGCTCACATAGCCGGAAGAAGGCAGCCAACCGAGATAAAGCGAGAAAACCAGGACGCACATAATCGCGAACCAGAATTCCGGTATTGAAATTCCAATCAAGGATATCACCTGAGCCGAGTAGTCGATCGGCGTGTTTCGCTTAACCGCCGCAATGGAGCCGAGTGGAATGGCGATTAACATCGAAATCGTGATACCAGCGAGCCCGAGATAGACGGTCGCCGGTATCAATTCGAACAATTCCGTTGAAATCGACCGGCGTGTAACCAGGGATTTTCCGAAATCGCCCTGCAGGATCTTATTGAGCCAGACGCCATACTGGACATAGAGGGGCTGATCGAGCCCATATTCCTTCAGCAAGAGTTCCCGTAATTCCGGGTCTTCGGCTTCCTCGTCGCCGATCAACGTGTCGATGAGGTCGCCCGGTAGCAAATGGACGAAGGAGAATACGACGATCGACAGAATGAAGAGAACCGGAATGAGGTGCAGGATCCGATTGATCGTATAGATGAACATGCGTCGCGCTTCCTTCCCGCCGGCCGCAAGCTACCGGTGCGCCGGACTCCGTACGGGCTGGCGCGACCATAGGCGGGCGGCCCACCTCAAGGCAAGTTCGTGCTGCCGGAACGCGATGCGGCTAACCGGTGCCGTCGCCGAGAACCGCTCTGCGGAACCGGTCTTTTACGAACGGGCCATCCAATGGCGGATACACGGTCCCCGGTAGTCCGGGGTTGATTTTAACGACGTAGAATACCGGTCCGTCCGCTTCGTGGATCGAAGGGATGGTTTTCGTCAAGGCTGCTTCGGTGCGGATCGTGCCCGTCATGGCGATGCCGGCGCCTTTCGCGATCGCCGCCAGGTCGGTGTCGCCTGCGGTATGGGTCGGCTGGCCGCCGGTCTCGCCATAACGCTCGTTGTCCAGGACGACGATCGCGAGGTTGCGCGGTTGGACCTGCGCAACGGTTGCGAGCGAGCCCATGCCCATCAGCATATCGCCGTCGCCGGTTATCACGAGGACCCGGTCGTCGGGGCGTGCGTTGGCCAAACCCAGGCCGACCGGCACCGTGAGGCCCATGCCGCCGACCATGCAGAAATCCCGCGGGTTGTCGCCGGTTGCCGCGACATCCCAGGATGCCGAGCCCAGACCGCCGACGACAAGCAGGGAAGGTTTCCGCGGCGCCAGCAAGGCGCCGACCACGTCGCGTCTTTGCAGTACGGCCTTGCTCATTCGAACCCCTTCGCGCCGATCAGACGCTGCGAAATGAGGACGGCTGCGGAGCACTGGTTGTTGAAGGCCTGCCCGGCGGCGGCATTGACGGTGTCGCTAACCTCCTCCGCCCGATCCACGCGGAACAGGGTTACGCCCATCGCTTTCAGCGCGCCGGGGGTCCCCAGTCCCATGGGCAACTGCCACGGATTGCCTTCGCCCCATTCGCCGCGCATCGTCACGATCGTCAGGAACGGCATGCGGCATGCGGCCGGCAGCGCCAACGCGTTGATCGTGTTGCCGACGCCGCTGCTTTGCATCAACAGCGCGCCGCGGCGGCCGCCGAGCCATGCGCCCGCGAGAATGCCAACGCCTTCTTCTTCCGTCGTCAACGTGATCACAGACATGTCGTTTTGCGCCGTGCACAGACGGATCAAGCGGTCGTGTCCCGCATCGGGCACGTGGCATATCTGTGATATCGCGCGCGCGCGCAGTACGGCGAAGATATTCGATGGCCAGTCGGCCGTATTTTCTGTCATTTTTCCTCTATGGGCGTCCGCTGGAACGCGACCGGGTGGTGTGAGGCAAAAGGATAGTGTCTGAACCGCAGAATTAAAGGGGCCATGACGATACCGCTTTCGTTCATGAATCCAACGTTTTGCCGTCACGCGCAAGGCGTCCCAAAATTAAATAAAATTAGAGACGAATTGCGACCTTCAGGGTTAACTAATTCTGTTAAGTATCAGTACTTTAGCCTTGCATTCCGAGATGAATTCTCTATAATTGCCACACTGTCATATTAATAAACAGGGGCGGCTGGGGTGTTCCGGGCCGGGTAATTCAAATGGCGGATCAGGTTAGTCTTTCGGGTGCTGTTCGCAGCAATCTCCTGGGTTTGCAGCAAACCAGCGGCTTGTCGCAGCGCACAGACGCCAGGTTGTCGTCGGGCTTACGGGTGCGCGACCCGCTTGATGGTGCGGCTGAATTCTTTGCGTCGCGCGCGTTGAGCGACCGGGCACAGGACCTGACTCAGACGAAGGACGGCATCGACCAGGCGCTCAGCACCATTCAAGCGGCAAGCGTTGGTCTCGATGTGATCAGCGACCTCACGCAACAGGCCGAAGGGTTGGCGATCGCCGCGCGGAGCACCAGCGATCCCACGCAAAGGGCGGCTCTGGCGAGTCAATTCAACGAGTTGCGGTCGCAAATCGACAGCCTCGCGCAGGATGCCGGATTCGGCGGAACGAACCTGATCCAAGGAAGTCCAGACGATCTGGACGTCATCTTGAACGAGGACGGTTCGAGTAGCCTTACCGTTTTGGGCGCCGATTCCTCCAGTGCCGGTCTCGGTATCAGCAGCACGACGTTTGCGACGGACGCCGATATCGATGCGGCCTTGGCGGAAACGCAAGCCGCCTTGTCGACCGTTCAAACGAATTCGGCGACCTTGGGATCGAGTTCGTCCGCCCTGCAAACGCGGCTCGATTTTACCGAAGACCTTACCAATACGCTGGAAGCGGGCGCGGCGGCGCTGACCAACGCCGATTTGACCGAAGAAGCGGCAAACCGTCTTTCGCTGCAGACGCGCCAGCAAATCGGCTTGAATGCGACCAGCCTTGCGGTGCAAAGCGAAACGGCAATCCTGGGTCTATTCGGCTAACCGTTTCGGGGATCCGCGGTATTGCCGTCGCGTTACGCGGTCGTGTGCCATCATGCGCGCGGCCGTTTTCGTTGCGGTCCTTTGCGCTGCGCGCCGGTCAAGACCATCGCGGTTCATGAGTCCATGACCTAGTCCATCCCTTGGAATATTAACCGTTTCTTTGCTTCCACCCCGTATCGCTTTAAAAGTGTTAACGGAATAGAAACTGCCGCGGAACGGAGTGGAGACGCCTATGCCTGCCAAGCGACTTGCCGCCGCCGATGTCGCGTTACCCGTGATGCAGCCGGGTTTTCGGGCCGGCGGCGATATCTTCACCCTGTCCAGTCACCGCAGGGCGCGCACCGCGTTGGAGTTCGGTCTCAACGTGACCGATCCGGGATTCAACATTTTTGTCGTCGGCGAGGACCGCAGCGGGCGGATGACGTCGACCATGAATTTTCTCGAAGCGTTCGTGGAACACAAACCGCCGCCGAACGATTGGGTCTATCTGAACAATTTCCGGCGGCCGCACAGGCCGCGGCCCTTGCCGCTGCCGGCGGGTATCGGCCGGCAATTCCGTGACCGGATGATCCTGCTTGTCCGGCAAATTCGCGAGTCCCTGTCCGGCGCTTTCGGCGGCGATGCCTATCAGGCGGAAGTGCGCGCCGAGACCGAGAAATTGCAACAAACGATCGCGACGGAGATGGAGGCGCTTCGAGCGGAGGCACGGGCCAACGGGCTCGACGTCATGCAGTCGCAGCAAGGTACGACGGTGGTGCCGATCAACACCGAGGGCAATCCGGTGACGTTGGACGAATTTTCGCCGGAGGAACAGCAGCGCCTGCAGGAGAAGGCCCGTGAAATCGGCGAAAAACTAAATGCGCTCAACCGGCATGCTGCGCAACGACAGGCAGAGACGGGTGGACGGGTCATGGAAATAACCCGCGGCGCGGCGGATGACGCACTCGACGTCCAGTTCGAAGCGGTCCGCAACGAGTTTACCGGCTACGGCGGTGTCGTTCGGTGGCTCATCGAGATGCGCAACGACGTTTTGGAAAACGTCCATTTGTTCGGCAGCGGCAATCAGTCGGAGACCCGGCGCGAGCTTCCGGAAGATCGCTACGCCGTCAATCTCTTCGTCGATCACAGCGATGATCCCAACCCGGGCGTTCTATTGGAAGCCAACCCGACCTATGAAAATCTGTTCGGCCGGATGGAATACCGCCCGGCCGAGGGGGGGCTCTACACGGATTTTACGATGTTGCGCGCCGGCGCCGTCCATCGGGCCAACGGCGGCATTCTGGTTCTCCGCGCCGATGCCCTGGCCCGCAATCCGATTAGCTGGGAGTTTCTCAAAGGCACGTTTCGCGACGGTGAAATCCGCATTGAGGAGCTGCAGCGGAACAATTCGGTTCCGCTCGCGGGGGCGCCGCGCCCGAAACCCGTACCGCTCGATCTAAAGGTCGTGATCGTTGGCGCGCCGCGCTGGTATTACGCCTTTTTCTCGGTCGATCCGGAATATCAGACCTACTTCAAGGTCAAGGCAGATATCGACGCGGATATGGATGCGACGCAGGAAAACGTCGACAGCTACGGCGCGCTGATCCGCAAGATTGCGCACGACCACCGCGAATTCGAGTGCGAGGATGCGGCGGTTCAACGCTTGATCGGCATGGCCACACGATGGGCGTCGAACCGCGAAAAGCTGACCGCCCGTTTCGAAATCATCGAGGATGTGGTCGTCGAGGCCGTTGAACTGGCGATCAATGCGGGCCAGAAATCGGTGTCGCTGGAAATTGTCCTGCAGGTGATCGAAAACCGCCGCCGCCGGAATGCGCGCGTCGAAGACCGTATGCAGGAATCGATTTCCGACGGACTGGTGATGATCGCGACGACGGGCCGTACGGTCGGTCAGATCAACGGCCTGACCGTGCGCGATCTCGGCGACCACGAATTTGGCGGTCCGTCGCGCATAACCGCACGCGCTTCCGCGGGCCGGCTTGGGGTGATCAATATCGAACGGCAGGTCGCGCTCGGCGGGCCGATTCAACAGAAAGGCGTGATGGTCCTGCAGGGATTCCTGTCCGGCCGTTTCGCGCGTCGCTTTCCGCTGTCATTCAATTGCTCGATCACCTTCGAGCAGAATTATGGCGGCGTCGAGGGCGACAGCGCGTCGATGGCGGAAGTGCTCGCGATCCTGTCCGATCTGTCGGGTCTGCCGTTGCGTCAGGACATCGGCATCACGGGCTCGATGAACCAGCGTGGCGACGCGCAAGCGATCGGCGGAGCACATCACAAGATCGAAGGCTTCTTCCGCTGTTGCACGGAAGCGGGAGAGTTGACCGGCGAGCAGGGCGTCGTCGTCCCGCACGCCAACGAACGCCATCTTGTACTGCGCGACGAGGTGGCCGAAGCGGTCGAGGCCGGGCGTTTTCACATTTGGAGCGTGGAGACCGTCGAGGAAGCGGCCGAACTGTTCATGGACATGCCGGTCGGCGAAGCCAACGCCGATGGCCGCTACCCAGCGGACACGATCTACGGGCGCGTGCAGGTAGAGCTGGAAACGTTCGACCGCGCCCTTTACGAACGGGAAAGGCTGCTGTCTCCCTGAGCCTTCAGGCGAATGCCAGGGGATAGGACAGATAACCGCGGAATCGTGCGCGGCCGCCACGGACTGGTGTTCCGCCCGGCCGTAAATCCGGGAAACGCTGCAGCAGCCGTCCGATGGCGATGCGGCCTTCCATCCGCGCCAAGGTCATGCCGGCGCAGGCGTGGATGCCGGCCCCGAAGGCGACGTGCCGATTCGGCGACCGCGTGATGTCGAGGCGGTCCGGGTCCGGGAACTCCGCCGGGTCCCGGTTCGCCGCGCCGATGCAAAGCGTGATGAAGGTTCCGGCCGGAATCGCGACGCCGCCGATCTCGACATCCTCCGCCGCGCGGCGGTTGCCCAATTGGTTGGAACTTTCGAAACGCAGGAATTCTTCGACTGCAGACGTGATAAGCGTCGGGTCGGTCTCCAGTTTGGCTCGCTCCTCGGGATATTCGATCAACGCCGCGACGCCGTTGCCGATTAAATTGGTCGTCGTTTCGTGTCCGGCGTTGAGCAGGAAGATGCAGTTCTGGATCAGCTCGTCGTCGGTCAGTTTTTCGCCGTCGACATCGCCGGTGATCAAGTCGGTCAGGACATCGTCGTCGCGCGGGTTGCGCCGACGGTCGGCGATCAGGCCGGCCAGGTAGTCGGAGAATTCGGTGACCGCATCGTTGCCCCTGCGCGCCATGTCTTCGGTCAAGGTCGGCTCAAGCGCGCCCAAAATCGCCAGCGACCAACCCCGCAATGGTTCCCGGTCCTCGCGCGGTACGCCAAGCATGTCGCCGATGATCTCGACCGGCAGGGCGGAGGCGAAATCCTCGATCAAATCCATGTCGCCGCGCGCTTCCGCCTCGTCCAGAAGCCTGTCGACCAGTGCGACGAAGCGGGGTTCCAGCACCGCAAGCGCGCGCGGCGTGAAGGCGGGCGCCAGCAGTTTCCGCACCCGCGCATGCAGCGGCGGGTCGTTGAAAACGAGGCTTGTCGTGTGATGTTTGTACAGCGGCGTGTCACCGAATTTCGGACCGAACTCGGCCTTCTTGTCCGAGCGGAATCTGCGGTCGCGGTAAATCGCCATGACATCCGCATACCGGGTCAGAAAATAGGACCCGTCCGCGCATTTATGAACCGGATCGTGCTGGCGCAACGCCGCGTAGGTCGAAAACGGATCGTCGAAAAACGCCCGGTCGATCTTGCTCAAGTCGAACGCTGCGGCAATGGCAGCAGGCGAATCCGGCATGGGCACACTCCCGCAAAAGCTTTGCGGCCAAACTACGCCGATAAACGCACCCGGGGCAAACTAGGGGACCCAAGCGCAGGAACAATTTTTTGTCCGGGCTGAAGGTGCGAGATGAGGGAGCGCGCACCTGCTGAAGGTGATTTGGGTCGTTTCCAAGCTTGGCTTGACGACGTCATGAGAGCCGCCTGACTCCGCCGAGCGGCGTTTTCTGGCA
>JAKZTB010000083.1:0-3561 GCA_047517345.1 Alphaproteobacteria bacterium | reverse complement strand
CGGTTCTACCCGTTCAACGCCTTCCGCTCATTGCTCGGCATCGCGGGCGACACCTCTGCTCCAACCTATGCCGAGCTTTACTCGGGAGAGTGGCGGCACCCTACATGTAGCGGTCATGGGCGTTAACCGGATAGGCAAGCGTAGTTCTAAGCTAAACAGACATGCGCGCCGTTAAGAGCCGCGTTCAAGGCGCTCCCACATCCAGGTTCGCAACAATAAACAGCCGACGCGATTTTTATGCGACAGGAAAAGCGCTAGGGAGTCCGAGGCCGGATCAAGAGCGGCATTGGATGTCTTGGGCATCCAATGTCCAATTGCGTACCCAGACTGAGACCAATATGGACGCGCCCGCGCGCTAACCCTCGTCCTTGTCGACCGGGCCGCCGGCGTCGCGCCAGGCGCCGAAACCGCCTTCGATATGGGCGACGGGCGTCAGGCCCATGCGCTGCAGCTGCTGGGTCGCCAGGGCCGAACGCAGGCCGCCGGCGCAGAAGAAGACGAACTTCTTGCTCGACCCGAACACCTCCCGGTAATAGGGGCTGTCCGGGTCGATCCAGAATTCGAGCATGCCGCGCGGCGCGTGCAGCGCCCCCGGCACGCGGCCCTCCCGCTTCAGCTCGCGCACGTCGCGGATATCGACCAAAACGACGTTTTCGTCGTCCTGCAACGCCAGCGCGTCTTCCACGGAAAGGGTTTCGATTTCGGCATTGGCTTCGGCGACGAGCTGTTTCGCGCTGACGGTGATCTTGGACATTGCCCCGCCCTGACGCAGGTTCGCCGCGAAGAACACGTCGGTGCGCTCGCGGGCGAGATCGCGCGACGGCTGATCGAAACTGCCGCGATGGTCGCAGTTGAAGCCGTGATCCGCCGGATAGATATGCACGTCGGCCTCCGGATGCGCCGCCTTGATCGCGTCGACGTCGCTGAGCGGTATGCCCGCGTCCCGCTCGCCGAAATGCATCAAACAGGGCGTTTGCAGCGCCTCGTCGTTGAACGGCACGATCTGCCCGCCGTAATAGACCACCGACGCGGACACGCCCGGCACCCGGGTACTGCAAAGGTAGGACAGCGTTCCGCCCCAGCAATAGCCCACGGTCCCGACTTTGCCGCCCGCGCGCGCCGCCTCGACGGCCGCATTCAGATCGAGCACGGCGGCTTCGTAGGAGGCGTTATCCTTCAAGGTTCGGCCGGCGGCGATGCTGTCCGCGTCGTAACCCAGTTCCACTTTGGTGTCCTGACGGTCGAACACCGCCGGGGCGACCGCGAGATAGCCGTCCGCGGCAAAGCTGTCGGCCACTTCCCGGATATGCGCATTGACGCCGAAAATTTCCTGAATGACGACGATTCCGCCCTTCGGCGCGCCATCCGGCGCAGCGCGGTAGGCATCGAAACCGTGCCCGTCGCTTGCCGTCAATCTGATATTCTCGCCCAAGACCTTCGTCCTCCCTGTCGTTCGATATTTTACACGTTGAACCTGAACAGCATGACGTCGCCGTCCTGCACGGTGTAGTCCTTGCCCTCCAGCCGCATGCGTCCGGCGTCCTTCGCGCCCTGCTCTCCATCGCAGGCAACGAACGCATCGTAGGCGATGGTTTCCGCGCGGATAAAGCCTTTCTTGAAATCGGTGTGAATCGTGCCGGCGGCATCCGGTGCCTTCAAGCCGCGCCGCACCGTCCAGGCCCGGCTTTGGTTCGGTCCCGTGGTGAAAAACGTCACCAGGTCGAGCAAGGCGTAGCCGGCGCGGATCACGCGGGCAAGTCCGGTTTCGGTCAAGCCCAGCGATTCCAAGTACTCGGATTTCTCCGCCTCGGTTTCAAGCTCTGCGACTTCCGCTTCGATAGCGGCCGAGATCACGACGCAGCCCTGGCCCGAACCTTCGGCCATCTCGGCCACGTGTTCGGACAGTGCGTTGCCGGTTGCCGCGCTACCTTCGTCGACATTGCACACATACAGAACCGGCTTCGCGGTGATCAGTTGAAGAGACCGGAAGATCGGCGCTTCGTCGGCGCTGTAATCGACCGTGCGCGCGGGCCGGCCGTCCTGCAGCGCCGACAGCGTGCGCCGCATTACGGGTAGGCTGGCCTTCGCCTCCTCGTCGCCCGAAATGGCGCGTTTCTCGAGCGGCTCGATGCGGCGCTCCAGGCTTTCCAGATCGGCCAGCATGAGCTCGGTCTCGACCGTCTCGGCATCGCGGATCGGGTCGACCGTTCCCTCGACATGGGTCACCGAACCGCTTTCGAAACAGCGCAGCACATGGACGATCGCCGCCACGCTGCGGATATGCACGAGAAACTGGTTGCCAAGACCCTCGCCCTGCGATGCGCCGCGCACAAACCCCGCGATATCGACGAATTCCAGATAGGTCGGCACTTCCTCGGCCGAATCGGCTATCGAATATATCCGATGCAGCCGCTCGTCCGGGACCGCGACGCGGCCGGTATTCGGCTCGATGGTGCAGAACGGATAGTTCGCCGCATCCGCCGCCGCCGTTTCAGTCAAGGCGTTGAACAGGGTCGACTTGCCGACATTTGGCAAGCCGACAATTCCACAATTGAATCCCATACTAGTGGACACAATCTATCATATGGCACCCATACGACGGCTTCCCGAGCCCATCGGTTAGGCGCGTGATGCGCCGTGATGCAGTGCCCATCGCAAGTGTCGCGCAACGCGGCCGATGGGCTCGGGAAGCCGCCCTACGGGTCCCGTATCCCGGCTTCTCGGTGCGTCGAAGACCCTTGCCGATGTGCCCGCATCGCTTGCGGGCCTTCTCCTGCCGAGAAGCCGGGCTACGGGATCGTAGGGGTGCCATATGATAGATTGTATCCATTAGTTACCTTTCCGAAACCGAATCCGGCGCCGGCGATTTTTCCGGATTCGGTTTCGGGGGTTTCAAAATCAACGACGCCTTCGTCATGAACGCGTCGTACGCGCGTTCGCCGAGCGACTCGGCGCTTGCCGCAATCGCATCGACGATATTCTCGAACATCGGCAATTCCGCCTTGGCGAAGTCGCTCAGCACATGGCCATGCACCCGGTCTTTGTCGCCGGGATGGCCGACGCCGATCCGCACGCGGTGGAACTCCTTGCCGATATGCGCATCGATACTGCGCAACCCGTTGTGGCCGGCAAGGCCGCCGCCCTTCTTCGCCCTGATCTTGCCGGCGGCGAGATCGATCTCGTCGTGAATCACCAACACATCGTCCGGGGTCAGTTTGTAATAACGCATTGCCTCGCCTACGGCCCTGCCGGACTCGTTCATGAACGTCGTCGGTTTCATCGCGAGAATCTTTTCGCCGGCCAAACTACCCTCGGCCGTCAGCGACTGGAACCGAGCACGATACGGGCCAAAGGAATGGCGGCGGACGATTTCGTCCACCGCCATGTAGCCTATATTGTGCCTGTTCCTCTCGTATTTGGGGCCGGGATTTCCCAGACCAACGAGCAGCAGCACGGGATTACTCCTCGGCGGTGCTTTCGCCTTCGCCCTCGCCTTCGCCTTCGCGGCGCGCTTCTTGGGACGTTTCGCGCGGGCGCGCGAGCTGAGCTCCTTCAGGCCCT
>JAKZTB010000082.1:0-21244 GCA_047517345.1 Alphaproteobacteria bacterium | reverse complement strand
GGCTCAACCGCTGCCGCCGACTGGCCAAGGACAGGGAGAACCTCAACCGCAACGCGCTCGCCTTCATCAAGCTCGCGTCCATTCGACTCATGCTCCGAAAACTCTGTAATCCTACATAAAGTCTCCGGACGGACTCTTAGGGCGGTGGCGTTGTGGTGCAGGATTACGGCCCCGGTGCCGATTTCCTGAAGGCAAACCCGGTCAGGCATCGGCTTTATCTTGGTGCCTTCTTCGCGGGTCGCAGGATTTTCGCTGCCGTGATAGGCGACGATGTAGTTGAGTATGGATGATTCCTCCCGCGTCAGGTTTTGAATCTCTCTTCGAAAAATTGTAACGATGGGTTCCTGTAGAGGCGGCATTAGGGCAACGAAAGGCAATATCGATGGACCGGCGAATCGAACTCGATGGCGTGACGAATTTCCGCGATCTCGGCGGCTACGAGACCACGGCCGGCGATAGGGTGAAGTGGCGGACCTTCTTCCGTTCGGACACTTTGTCCGGCCTGACCGACGCGGATATGGAGGCGGTGTGCGGGCTCGGCCTCGATACGGCGGTCGATCTGCGTTACGCCGACGAGAGGCACCGCGAGCCGTCGCGGTTCCTAGGCCATGATCAGGTCGAGGTGCTAGCGCTGGGGTTGGACGAACGGCTGGGCGCGTCGTTCCTGGACTCGTTCGAACCGTCGCCTGAAGCCGCCGAGTCGGCTCGTACCTACCTGACAGAGAACTACCGCAACTACCCGTTCCTCTACGCGCACGCCTATCGCGAACTGGTCCGGCGCCTGGCCAAGGGCGAGCGGGTCGTCGTGCATTGCACGGCCGGCAAGGACCGTGCCGGCACCGCGGCCGCACTCGTCCTCATGGCGCTCGGCGTACCGCGAGAGACGGTGTTCGAGGACTACCTGCTGACCAACCGCTATTGGGACCGTGGCGGGCGCGAGAAGCCGGGCATGGACGCGGAAACCGTCGCCAGCATATTCTCGGCGCGCGCGGAATATCTGGACGCGGCCTTCACGGCGATCGAAGACCGCTATGGGACGGTTCAAGCGTACCTGGAAGAGCATGTCGGGCTTGACGACACGGCTTTGGGCGCGTTGCGGTCGGCCTGTTTACGCTGAGTGGCCATACCCCACTTCAAGTGTCACCCCGGACAAGCGGCGAAGCCGCGCTGATCCGGGGTCCAGGCTCGAAACGGGCGCTGGCGCAGGTCTGGTTCCCGGCTCTGCGGCGCTCCGCGGCCTGTCCGAGATGACAGACTTTTTTGGCAGCAAGGGCGCCGAGAGATAAGCATCAGCCGACGCCCCTTACATCACGGAATATCGGCAAGCGCCTCGCGCGCGTGCGCCTCCGCTTCGGAAACTTCGTAGGTCTTGCGCACCTTGCCGTCCGGCCCGACAAGCACAGAGACGCGTGTCGCGCGTTCCTGGTCTGCACTCTCGGCCGCGCCGTAGGCGAGCGCGACGGCGCGGTCCGCGTCGCACAACAGGTCGGCGGTCAGGCCGACTTCGTCGCGCCAGGTTTTCAAATCGTCTGTCGGGCTGAAGGTGATTCCCAGCACGACGGCGTTCTTATCGGCATAGTCTTGGGTTCGAGCACGGAACCCGTTGGCTTGCTTGGTTCAATTGTTGCCGAAGGCGCGGGGATAGAACCAAATCAGGACGTTCTTGCCCGCATGATCCGCGAGGCTGATGTCCTGCCCGTCCTGGTTGGGCAAGGTAAAGGCCGGCGCGATGCTGCCGACGTCGGGTAGAGCCATGATGACCTCATTTGTTCGATGGATCGTCTGATGGCGCGAAGTCTAGCATTTGATAACTGCAGGGCTAAGGAATTTGGAACCGCGCATCGCCGTCCGCCTCGATCTGTGCCGGAAGCTGTTCTTCCCACGCCAAGTAGCCGCGCATGGAATCCTGATTGCCGCTGTGACGGTCGTGCACCCAGAATAGGAAATCGATGCAATCGGCGTCCTTCGGTGACCCCGGCGAAGCCTCTGTCGGCCGGCCGGCGGCGGTCCAGGCTTCGCGGCCGCCTTGCAGGACCAGGATCGGGGCGTCCGTCGCCGCGCGGGCGTCGAGGACGGCGAGACGCGCCCGTGTCTCGTGTTCGGAATACAGTACGACCTTGCGGTCCTTGGGGAGGGATTGGATCGCCGCTGCGAGGCGCGGGCGAACCGCCCAGGCCGCACCGGGCAGGTGCGCCTTGCGGTAGTCGAGGGACAGGTCGACATCGACCGCCACCGCGGTGCCCGCTTTCAATTCCGCGGTGAGCGCGGCCGGTTCGATGGTCTCGATGGCTTGACCGTCCAAGCCTAACACGTTGCTGACCGGGGCTGCGGTCTCGGACATGTCGCCCGCATCGTCCAGCACATAGACGTCCCAGCGCATCTGCAGCAGCCAATGCGCCGTCATGGTCTCGCGCACGCCGGTGTCGTCGGTCAGCACGACCCGCGCACCGCGCGTCGCCATCCAGTTGTCCGTGCCCTGCACCAATTGGCCGCCCGGCGCCGAGATCGCGCCCGGCAGGTGTCCCGCTAGGTATTCCGAGGCTTCGCGGACGTCGAAGACATACAGCGTGCGCGTATCGGTTTCGGCGCGCCAGGATTCAAGAGTCGCGCGGTCGACTGTCTTTACCCCGTACCGCTCGGTTACCGAGGCCGAGACCTTTTCCGCTTTGGCCCTACCGTCGGAAGAAACCTCGCCATAGCGCGCCGTCGCCCCGTGATCCAACTCATAGCCGGCTAGTATCCAGCCCTGGGTGCCCCCACGCAGCGCGACCACCCGATTTTCGATCCCCGCATTGATCAGCGACTGCGCGCCGATGATGCTGCGTGTGCGGCCGGCGCAGTTGACGACGACCAGCGTCTCGGGCGAGGGCGCCAGGTCGTGCACCCGGTAGGCGAGTTCGGCGCCGGGCACGTTGATGCCGCGCGGGATGCTCATACGCGCGAATTCCGCCGGGGTGCGGCTGTCCAGAACGACCAGATCCTCGCCGGCATCGAACTTCGCCTGCAGCTCTTCGGCGGATATCGAGGGTGTGTGGTTGGCGACTTCGACGACTTCGCCGAACGCCTTGCAGGGCACATTGACGCCCTTGAACATCTCGTAACCGGCCTCGGCCCAGGCGGCGATGCCGCCCACTAATATTGCTATGTCGGAATAGCCGGAGGCGTCGAGGCGCGCTGCGGCCTTCTCCGCCACCCCGTCGCCGGCGTCGGCCAGCACGATACGGGTCGACCGGCGCGGCACACGGGCGTCGACGCGGGATTCGAGCACACTGTAGGGCAGGGGATTGGCGAGCAGCATATGGCCTTCGCCGAACTGGCCTTCCTCGCGGACGTCGAGCAGCGCCAGTTCTGTGCCGTCGTTGAGCATCGCCTTGAGCGTCGGCGTGTCGATGCTTCGTGTCATTCGGTACTCACAGTCAGTGTTAGGGGCGGTCGATTTCGACCCGTGTGATGCGCAGCACGTTGGTGGCGCCCGGCGTGCCGAAGGGAACGCCGGCGGTGATGATGATCCGGTCGCTTTCCTTGGCGAAGCCGTCGGCGACGGCGAAATGGCTCGCCTTCGTGACCATGTCCTGAAAATCGCGGGCATCGCTGGAATGGACCGTATGCACGCCCCACACGACGGCGAGGCGGCGCGCCGTCTTCACGTTCGGCGTCAGACCGATGACCGGGACTTCCGGCCGCTCTCGTGCGGCGCGAAGGGTTGTGGAGCCGGAGGTGGTGAAGGTGACGATCGCGGTGGCCGACAGGGTGTGGGCGACCTGCCGGGCGGCGGCGCTGATCGCATCGGCCGCCGTCGCTTCCGGTTCCAGCGCGTCCGCGTCGATCATGCGGCGGTAGTTCGGCGCGCGCTCGACCCGCTCGATGATGCGGTTCATCATCGACGTAGCCTCCACCGGATAGTTGCCGACCGCGGTTTCCGCCGACAGCATGACCGCGTCCGCGCCGTCATAGACGGCCGTCGCCACATCCGAGGCCTCCGCCCGCGTCGGCGTCGGAGAATCGATCATCGATTCCAGCATCTGGGTGGCGACGATGACCGGCTTGCCGGTCTGCCGGCAGGCGCGGATAATCCGCTTTTGCAGGACGGGCACGTCTTCCGGCGGCATTTCGACACCCAAGTCGCCGCGCGCGACCATGACCGCGTCGCTGAGCTCGATGATCTCTTCGAGCCGCTCGATCGCCGCCGGTTTTTCGAGTTTTGCACAGATTGCGGCACGCGAGGCGATCAACTTTCGCGCCTCGGCGATGTCTTCGGGGCGCTGCACGAAGGACAGCCCGACCCAGTCGACACCGAGGTCGAGACCGAAGCGCAGATCGTCCTGATCCTTGCGGGTCAGCGGCGACAGCGGCAGCACGACACCAGGCACGTTGACACCCTTGCGGTCGGACAGCTCGCCGCCCGTGACAACGGAGCAGTCGGCGAAATCTTCGCCGCAATCCTGGACCTTCAGCCGGATGCGGCCGTCGTCGAGCAGCAGGTTCGTGCCCGCTTCGATCGCCTGGTAGATCTCCGGATGCGGCAGGCTTACCCGTGACTGGTTCCCTTCGGCTTCATCCTGGTCCAGGCGGAACGAAGCGCCAGACTCCAGCGCGACCGGGCCGCCGGCGAAAGCGCCGATACGCAGCTTCGGTCCTTGCAGATCCATCAGAACGGCGATCGGGCGGCCGGTATCGTACTCCAGCTCGCGGATGATGTCGCAATTCGCCTTGTGGTCCTCCTGCGCCCCGTGGCTGAAATTCAGCCGAAACACGTCGACACCGGCTTCGAATAGCTTGGCGATATATTCTTTCGAAGACGTTGCGGGACCCAGTGTCGCGACGATCTTCGTGCGGTGCTGTCGTCTCATTACTCACCTGGCGCGGGAATATTGTGTCCACTAGTACTAAACCTTCCATCGCGGCGACGCAGCCCATTTTAGCGGTATTCGCATGACATATTTTTGAAGGTCGGGCGGACTGGCCTGGGAAGGGCTTTTCGGTATAGTGCGCCTCCATGTCTTCGCGGACCGCAACAGAAGCCTATCCGTCCTCGCTGTTGAGCCCGGACGACCCTGCGCCGGCGACCGTCCTGAACGCGGCAGGACGATCCAATGCGGTCATCATCTGCGATCACGGCGGCGACGCGATCCCGGCCAAGCTCGACGGCCTCGGGCTGGACGCGGCGCAGCGCGCGCGGCACATTGCCTGGGATATCGGTGCGTCGGCGGTGGCGCAGCACCTTGCGCACTTACTGGATGCGGTTGCCGTCCTCAGCAGCTATTCGCGCCTCGTCATCGATTTGAACCGCCCGCCCGACGATCTGACCTCGATCCGGGAAATCAGCGATGGGGGTTTGGTGCCGGGAAACCGGAACCTTTCCGCCGCGGATGCGGAACAACGGATCAAAGCGGTTTTCGAACCCTATCACGACGCGGTCGCCGCCGCGATCAGCCGGGCGCGGACGCGCGTGAAGGCGCCGGTATTGGTCTCGGTGCATAGTTTCACGCCGGTCATGAACGGCGCCGAACGGCCGTGGCAAATCGGCGTGCTGTTCGGCCCGGACAGGCGCATCGCCAATCGGCTGATTGACGCCTTGTCGCGCAGTGCGGACATCTGTGTCGGCGAGAACGAACCGTACTCGGGGTACGACCTGTTCGGCCATACGGTGGAAACGCACGCGATGCCTTACGGCTATCCGAACGCCCTGCTGGAGATTCGGCAGGATTTGATCGACACAAAACAGGGCGCCGCGCGCTGGGCCGGAACAATCGCCGAGGCGCTTTCTCCAATACTCGAGGAGCCGGCGCTAAATCGGCCAATGCACGCGCCCGAGACGGAGGCTGGCTGATGACCTTCGATATGCCGCTGACCATTGGCGTCGAAGAAGAATATCTTCTGGTCGACCCGCTGACCCGCGACCTCGCCGTCGATCCGCCGGACGCCATCCTGCAGGATTGCGAGGGCATGATCGGCGAAGAGGACGGCATGGTCAGCCCGGAGTTCCTGCGCGCGCAGATCGAAGTCGGGACGCCGGTCTGCCGCTCCATCGCAGAAGCGCGCGAGAGGATCGTGAACCTGCGGTCCTGCGTTGCGGCGGCCGCCAAAGGGCATGGGTTGCGGCCGATCGCGGCCTCGACGCACCCCTTTGCGGATTGGAGCGCGCAGCGCCATACGGACAAGGACCGTTACAACGTTCTGGCCGAAGACATGCAGCATCTGGCCAACCGCCTGCTGATCTGCGGTATGCATGTCCATGTCGGGGTCGAAGACCCGGAACTGCGCAACGATTTGCTGAACCAGGTCACCTATTTCCTGCCGCATCTGCTGGCGCTCAGCACCTCGTCGCCGTTCTGGCAAGGCCGTAATACGGGATTGATGTGCTACCGGCTGAGCGTTTTCGACGAGATGCCGCGGACCGGCCTGCCGGAACGGTTCGACAGCCACGGGGAATACACCCGCCACGTCGCTTCGCTGGTCAACGCCGGCTTGATCGAGGACGCCAGCAAGATCTGGTGGGATATCCGCGCCAGCGCCAAGTTCCCGACCGTGGAGATGCGCATCGCCGATATCTGCACGCGCGCCGAGGACGGCATCACGGTGGCCGCGATATTCGCCTGCCTGATGTCCATGTTGCTGCGGTTGCGGCGGGACAACCAGCGCTGGCGGGTCTATTCCAACATGCTGGTGCAGGAAAACCGCTGGCGCGCGCAGCGCTATGGCTTCAACGAGGGGCTGGTCGATTTCGGCAAGGGCCGTATCGTCGACTATGCCGATTTGCTGGAGGAGATCATCGAGCTGGTGCGCGAGGATGCGGAGCGGCTGGATTGCGTCGCCGAAATCGAAAATGCGCGCGATATTCTGTCGCGCGGCACCAGCGCACACCGGCAAGTCGCGGTTTACGAGGCGGCGAAAACGACGGGCGCCAGCGACGAAGAAGCGCTGCACGCTGTCGTCGATTGGTTGATCGACGAAACCATGCAAGGCGTGCCCAGCGGTTAGCAGGCTGGCATTTTCGGGCCAAAGAACCCACATTAGAACGCAACGGATTTGACTTTCGAGGAGACCGATCAGATGGCGGATATCGACGACCAGACACGCACCGAGCTGGAGGCGGCGGCCTTTCGGACACTCGTCTCGCATTTGCGCGAGCGCACAGACGTTCAGAATATCGATTTGATGAACCTGTCCGGGTTCTGCCGCAACTGCCTGTCCAAATGGTATGTCGCCGCGGCCGAGGACAAGGGCCTGGACATCGGATACGAGGATGCCCGCGAGATCGTCTACGGCATGCCCTATGGCGATTGGAAGGCCAAACACCAGTCGGAGGCCACGCCGGAACAGCTCGCCAAGATGAAGGAAAGCGGGCACAAATAAATCGCGTCCAGTGGATACAATCAAACATATGGCACCGCTACGATCCCCTATCCCGGCCTCTCGGCAGGAGAAGATCCGCCGGCGATGCCAGGCCATCGGCAAGGGCCTTCGACGCATCGAGAGGACGGGATAGGGGACCCAAGGGGCGGCTTCCCGAGATCACCGGCTGCGTTGCACGACGCTTGTGATGGCCCCGCATCACGGCGCATCGCGCGCCTAACCGGTGGGCTCGGGAAGCTGTCGGAGCAGTGCCATATGTTTGATTGTATCCACTAGATCGGCATGCTGTTCGATCTGTACAAATACGCGATGGCGGCGATCACCGCCGCCCTGGCTATGTTTTGGTATGCGCAACCGCAATGGAGCGGATTCGAGCTGTTCGTGCTGGCGGTCCTCGCGTTCCCGCTCTACATCCCGCTTTTATATCGATACGCGACGAAGCTGTGGGTCGCCCGCAAGCGTCGGCGGCTCGGCCTGCCCAGCGCGAGCGACCGGGATATCATCGATTTCGTTGGCGAAGAGCTCGACCGCGTCGATGTCCCTTGGCAATGGCGCGTCGCGCTGGGCCGGACCTCGCGCTGGAACGAGCTAGCAGTCGGCGAAGACGACGAACCGCCCATCACGGTTCGTATTCACACGGGCGTGCTCTGGATAGAAAATGAAGCGGATGACGCGTCGCGTTTCATCGATCCGGTCGAAGCCATCGACCATATTCTCGTGCTCTACAGGGGTGTGGTTAAGCTAGACGAAGGGATGTTCGTCGAGCCCGAAGAGCCTGCCGGATAGGGCAAACTGGGAACCGTTACGAAAATTCTTGCCCGTTGCCCGTCCGACGGTTTAAAGCGCTCCGTAAGCGCCCGGTCGCGGCGCGTGACCGATTTCATAGGGAGTTTGAGAACATGGCTGACACGGGCAGCGTTGCGGGCGAAAGGCTAAAGTCTTTTATCGAACGGATCGAGCGCTTGGAGGAAGAGAAGGCGGCGCTGGCCGAGGATATTCGCGAAGTTTATTCCGAGGCCAAGGGCAACGGCTACGACGTCAAGGTGATGCGCCAGATCGTCCGTCTGCGCAAGATGGACAGCGGCGACCGTCAGGAACTGGAAGCCATCCTCGACACCTACAAGGCCGCGCTCGGCATGATGTGAGAGGGTGTCGTGGCATGAATATTCCGAAAACCGCGACATCAAGATATTATGCGCCGCTACCCGATACCGGCCAAACTCACCAATCCGAGGCCGAAAAGAATTAGTGGCGCGGGTTCGGGAACGGCGGCCGCCGTGAAATTTGCGAAGTTAACGCTGCCGGGCGATTGCAGGAAAGTCTGCCCGATAAAGGCTGATGAGAAATCGATACTGTCGAGCGCCGTTCGAATAATTTCTCAATTTAATTCGCCATCTTCAATTTGTTTTCTTGCAGTAAAAGTTCGTTTTCTTCGCCAACCCATAAAACTCATGATCGCCAAGCCCGAGCCGAATAGAGGCAAGGTTGCGGGCAAGGGAAGGGCGCTCACGCCGCTGGCAAACTGATTATCGACGATCGAGCCAAACTCGGAGTTCGCGGTGAACCCGTCCGGCAGAATCAGCGCCGGACCCGAAAGTGCAAACGAAAGCGAGTTGAGGGAGTTCACGTTCGCGTTGATGAAGCTGACGTTGTCTGATTTGTAGAAGATGACAGCCGTTAATCGGAACAACACCTCGATCGGACTCAAGGGATCTACCAAAATTTCACTTGGCGCCAAAAATTCCGGCAGCGACGCGCTGGCTGCGGGGCTGCCAACAAAAGAGACATTGGTCACATCTGCTCTCGCCTCCACGTTCCGACTGGCAACGTTGTTGGAACCATCGATGCGGCTGCCGGCAATACTGGCGAAGGCCGTAACACTCGCGGAGGCGGCATGGAGGAATCCGTCACCGCTCACAATCGTGGCGGCCACGTCGCCGGAAAGGTGCGGCGTAAAAGAAACCGGGATTTCTCCACCGCCAAAATTCTCCGGGACGCCGATTGTAACTTCGATCAAGGCCTCCGTTTCGACCGTCACCGTGGCATTTAATCCGCCCAGACCGGGCGTCGTAACGAGTCCGAGATCGATACCGACGCTTCCGCCCCCCGCCCGCGCGATAGTGCTGAATGCACATTGACCGTCACTTGCGTTAAAGTTCGTCTCGACTCCACTGGTCGTGCTAAAGGAATCGAATGCCGAAAGCGTGCAAAATCCACTGTTAACACTCAACGAATTGATTTGCGTGGCAAAGGCGCCGGCGGAAATTCCTGTCACGCATATCGCCGCGACGGTGAAGCATCTTACAAATATTCTGAACATTCGTAGTCTCCCCTTCCTAATTGCCGCTACCGGGCCGGGCCGTTTAAAAAGACCAACAGACGAAAATTCATTGAGTTACGTGAAATTCGCCGCCAGTGGAAAAATCTAAAACACGTTCCATTTTGTCGGAGATATTACAAACACGCTTGACATCTACGTACTAAGAACGTGAAATTTTCGTAATATTTCGACGTTCGGTGCGGCGGACCGTGCCAATCTGGTGCGGGGACTGGTGTTTCGCAAATGCCTTTGGTGTTCGGTGACTGTGTGTTGGATCTTGCGCGCCGGGAGCTGCGCCGGGACGGCGCCGCGGTGCATATCCGGGCGAAGGTCTTCGATGTCCTGGGCTATTTGATCGCCAACCGCGACCGGGTTCTGAGCCGGGACGAGTTGCTGGCCCATGGCTGGCCCGGCCTGACCGTCGGTGACGCCACCTTGAGTAACTGCATCGTTAGCGTGCGGCGCGCCATCGGCGACGATATACGGAACCCGCGTTTCATCAAGACCCTGCGCGGCAGGGGTTTTCGCTTCATTGCCGAAGTGACGCCGCTAAGCGCCTCCCGAGGCGACCAGAACCAGGATGTTTCAGAAAATGGGCATGCGGCGCACGCGCGCGACGAGACGCTTTCCATTGCGATCCTGCCGTTCGCCAACTTCAACGACGATCCGAAACTGGACTATCTGGCCGGCAGCCTGGCTGAAGACGTCGCCACGGCGTTGTCGCGCTTCAAGGCGTTCTCTGTGATCGCCCAGAGTTCGAGCGTTCAGTTCAACGGACCGGACAACGACATAAGGAATATCGGCGCCGAGTTGCGGGTCGACTACATATTGGAAGGCAATGTACGCTATGCCGACGACCAATTTCGCGCCGCTGCGCAATTGATCCATGCGCCAACGACAAAGCAGCTTTGGGCCGAACATTACGACGGCCGGATCGACAAATTGCTCGCGTTGCAGGACGATATATCGCGAAAGATCGTCACCAGTATCGCGCCGGAAATCCAACAGGAAGAAATTCACCGGGCCTCGCGCCTGCACGCCAGCGACCCGCGGGCTCAGGAAATGGCGTGGCGGGCCTGGGCGTTGTTGGACGGGGCGCGAGCGGAGGCCGATCCGGCGCTCTACGGCGAGGGCATGGAACTGGCGGAGGCCGCCGCCGCCCAGGACCCGCAATGCCGCCAGGCCTGGTGGACGATTTCCTTCGCTAATTACGCGCTCGCCTATGCGCGCCAGGGCGCGAACCCGAAGGCTCTCCTGACGCGGGCGCGGGAGGCGGCGGAAAAACTGCGCGCGCTCGATCGTAACGATCACGGCGCCTATATGTCCTTGGGCTGGATCAGCTACATCGAACAGGATTTAGAGCGCGCCATGATGTATCTGGATCAGGCGCTGGAGCTCAATCCCAATTGCACCATGACCCTGATGTTGATCGGTACCATCGCAACCGCGACCGGTCGGGCGGCAGCTGGTTACGACTACCTCGGACAGGCAATGCGTCTGAGCCCGCACGACGTTTTTCTCGGCTTCATGCTTGCGGCTCAGGCACACACCTGCTTCGCGCTGGAGCGGTTTGCCGACGGCGTTGAAATCTCGCAGCGGGCCATTCAGCGTGAACCCCACGCACCGGCCAACCACATGATCCTGGCCGCCTGCCTCGTGGAGATCGGCGAATTCGAGCAGGCGGGAGCGGCGATCCACGCGCAACGCCGGATCAACGAGAATTTCTTGCGCCTGTACCTCGAAGGTAAACGGTTGCCATTTAAGGAACGAAATTTATCCGAGCGCTACGTCGCCGCCCTATGCCGCGCTACCGATGCCGCTGAACACGCCACAGGCGATTGATGCACGTATGGCGGTCGAAGCTGGCTTCGAAATGGCAAAGTTTGAACAAGTTGGTCCGCTGCCCGCTAATCCGCCGCGTCCGCGTGCGTCGAGGGGTTGCGGTAGGCGGTGAGCAGTTCCGCTTCCCTGGCCTTGGCCTCGTCGATCTTTTGCTCCTTGATATGCCCGTAGCCGCGGATCTGTTCCGGCAGGCTGGCGATTTCCACCGCGGTGCCGTGATTGTCGGCGCTGAGCCGGATTAGCAGCTCATCGACTGTCGCCTCATACTCGGCGATCAGCGCCCGTTCGCGCTTCCGTTCCGCGGTGCGGTTGAAGGGGTCGAGTGCGCCGCCGCGCAGGAAACGCAGCTTCGCCAGCACCTTGAACGCGCGAAGCATCCAGGGGCCGTATGCCTTTTTCTTCGCGATACCCGTTTCCACGTCGCGATCCGCCAGGAGCGGCGGGGCGAGGTGGAAGTTGAGTTTGTAGTCGCCTTCGAACTGTGCCGCTACCGTGTCCAGGAAGCCGCTTTCCGTGTAGAGCCGCGCGACCTCGAACTCGTCCTTGTAGGCGAGCAGCTTGAAATAGTAGCGCGCGACCGCCTGGGCCAGGGCGTCGTTGTCGCGGACCATCCGTGCTTCGGCGGTCTGGACGCGGACGACCAAATCCTTGTAACGCCGGGCATAGGATTCGTCCTGGTAGCCGGTCAGGAAGGTGATGCGTTTTTCGACGATCTCTTCCAAGGTCGTCGCACGGGACGGAACCGGCGTTGCTGTCGGCGCGGCGGCCTTTTCGACGGCCGCCTGGTCGCGCGCGGCACGGCGGCCCCAGAGCAGTGCGCGTTTGTTCGCCTCGACCGCGATGCCGTTCAAGGCGATCGCTTCCTCGATGGCGGCGAGACCGATGGGGATCGCGCCCAATTGCCAGGCATAACCCAGCATGAACATATTGCTGGCTATCGAATCACCGAGCAGTGCCGTCGCCAGCCGGGTGCCTTCGACGAATCGGGTATGCGCTTCGCCCGCCCGGTCGGCAATGGTGCGTTCCAACTCCGCTGCGGGGAAGGGAAGGTCGGGGTTGCGGGTGAAGTCGGCGACGATAGTCTTGTGCGTGTTGATAACGGCGATTGTCTCGCCCGGCGCGATCTTGGAAATCGCGTCCGGCGCCGCCGCGACCACGATATCGCAGCCGAGCAACAGCTTCGCGCCGCCGGAAGCGAGCCGGACGGCGTGGATTTCTTCGGGACTCTTGGCGATGCGGACATGGCTCAATACGGCGCCGCCTTTCTGCGCCAGGCCTGTCATATCGAGGATCGAACAGCCTTTGCCCTCGATATGGGCCGCCATGCCGAGCAGCGCGCCGATGGTGACGACACCGGTTCCGCCGACGCCCGTGATCAGGATACCGTACGGCGCGTCGACTTCCGGAAGCTCCGGTTCCGGTAGCACCTCGAACACATCGGCCACCGCATCGGCCGGTTTCGGCTTGCGCAACTGGCCGCCCTCGACCGTCACGAAACTGGGACAGAAGCCCTTGAGGCAGGAAAAGTCCTTGTTGCAGCTCGACTGGTCGATGGTGCGCTTGCGGCCGAACTCGGTTTCGACCGGGACCACCGACAGGCAGTTCGATTGCACCGAACAATCGCCGCAGCCCTCGCAAACCAACTCGTTGATCACGACGCGGCGCGCTGGGTCGGGGAACGTGCCACGCTTGCGGCGCCGGCGTTTTTCCGCCGCGCAGGTTTGGTCGTAGATGATCGCGGTGACGCCTTCGATCTCGCGCAACTCCCGCTGGATGCGGTCGAGTTCGTCGCGATGTTCGACGGTGACGCCCTGGGCGAGACCAGAGCGATTTGAATATTTCTCCGGCTCGTCGCTGACGACGACGATGCGCCCGACCCCTTCGCCGAACAGTTGGTGCGAAATCAGGGGGACCGTCAGCCCCTCGCCGACCGGCTGGCCACCGGTCATCGCGACCGCGTCGTTGTAGAGAATTTTGTAGGTGATGTTGGCGCCCGAGGCGACGGCGGCCCGCACGGCGAGCAGGCCGGAATGGTAGTAGGTGCCGTCGCCGAGATTGGCGAACACATGCTTGGTTTTGGTGAAGGGCGCCTGGCCCATCCAGGTCACGCCTTCGCCGCCCATCTGCGTGAAGGTGTCCGTATCGCGGTCCATCCATTGCGCCATGTAGTGGCAGCCGATCCCCGCCAGCGCGCGGCTGCCTTCCGGCACCTTCGTCGAAGTGTTGTGCGGGCAGCCGGAGCAGAAATAGGGCGTGCGCCGGATTGGCGGTTCGAGCCCCGCCAGCGCCTTGTCCTTGTCGTCCAGGAAGGCGAGCCTTTCCTGGATTCTCGGGCTGGTGTGGAACCGCTCGATACGCTTGGCGATGGCCCGGGCGATCAGGCCAGGCGTCAGTTCGTTGAAGGACGGCATGATCCATTCGCCGCCTTCGTCGAACTTGCCGATCACCCGCGGCCGTACGTCGGCGCGCCAGTTATAGAGCTGTTCCTTGAACTGGTTCTCGATCAGCGCCCGTTTTTCCTCGATGACGAGAACCTCTTCCAGCCCTTCGGCGAAGCGGCGGACGCCTTCGCGTTCCAGCGGCCAGGTCATGCCGACCTTGTAGACGGACAGGCCGATTTCCTTGGCGAATGCCTCGTCGATGCCGAGATCTTCCAACGCCTGCATGACGTCGAGGTAGGATTTGCCGGCGGTTACGATGCCGAAGCGGCGGTTCGGCCCGTCGATGACAGCCCGGTTGAGATTGTTGGCCCGTGCATAGGCCAGCGCCGCGTACAGTTTATGGCGGTGCAGGCGCTCTTCCTGCACCAAAGGCTCGTCAGGCCAGCGGATATTGAGACCGCCCGGCGGCATTTCGAAATCGTCGGGAATGATCGTCTCGATACGGTTGGGATCGACATAGACCGACGCGGACGTATCCGCTGTCTCGGCGACGACCTTGAAGGCGATCCAGCAGCCGGAATAACGTGACATCGCCCATCCGTGAATTCCCATATCGAGGAATTCCTGCACGCCGGACGGGTTCAGCACCGGGATCATCAAATCGGCGAAACCGAACTCGGTCTGGTGCGCCGTCGTCGAGGATTTGCAGGTATGGTCGTCGCCGGCCAGCAGCAGCACGCCGCCATGCTTCGAACTGCCCGCGAAATTGCCGTGCCGCAGCACGTCGCCGGACCGGTCGACGCCGGGCCCCTTGGCGTACCACATCGAGAAAACGCCGTCATAGTCGGCGTCCGGGAACAGGTTGAGCTGCTGGCTGCCCCAGATTGCCGTGGCGGCGAGGTCTTCGTTGACGCCGGGTTCGAAATGGATGTGGTTCTTCTCGATGAAAGGCTTCGCCTGCCAGAGCTGCTGGTCGAGGGCACCGAGCGGCGAGCCTCTGTAGCCGGAGATGAAACAGCCCGTATTGAGGCCGGCGGCGGCGTCGCGCTGCCGCTGCATCAGGGGCAATCGGACGAGCGCCTGAATGCCGGTCAGGAATACCCGACCCGATTCCAGGGCGTATTTATCGTCCAGCGATACCAGGGGCGCGGCCATTGTCTATATCCCAAGTCGTGACGGCTGACTGAAAGGGTATCGCGCCAGGGGCTCAATTCAAATCGAATTGCTCGGCAATCGCGCGATTCGCAATGACCTTGCGGCGGATTCCGCATCCGGTTGCTAATATTTCGGTAAGGCTGCAGATTTTAGCCAAAAATTATCGAAAATTACCCTGTTTCGACGCGACAGCGAATCAATGCACAAGGCACCGTTCTACGAAGCGGCCGCCTAACCCGGCAATCCGAGCGTAACGGCGGTGCGGGGGTCAGGTCACGTCACCGCGCAGGACCCGCTTGCCGAGGCAAAGCTCGTCCATGTATTCGTGATCTCCGGCGTGGCCCGGCTGGCTGCGGTGCACTTCCAGCGCCGCTTCGTCGCGCCACAATTCGCTGAGGACGAGCGTGTTTTCCTGGCCCGCCGGAACGAAAACCTCCTTGCGGAAGCAGCCGTCTTCCCGTAGGCATTTCGCGGCGGAGGCGCGCACGCGTTTCTCCTGTTCTTCCAGGTAACCAGGTTTGATGTCGTACTCGACGATGATCGCAATATCGTTCATTGCGGGTCCAAATTCCTAATCGAATGCCGGTGATTGTTGCATCGACCGTATCATCCTTTGTTCCAGGCGCAAACGATCCGTTGACCTTGCCGCCGACGACGGCTTGGCGGTAGGGTCGTGCGGGATCATGCCCTTACAATGGATTTTTCGATGTTGAGCAGCTGATGGCGAGCGCATCGTCCAAGAAAGTCATCTACACGGCGCTTTTTGCGAACGCGGCGATTGCCGTGACAAAATTTGTAGCGGCATCCTTTACCGGCAGTTCAGCGATGCTGAGCGAAGGGGTCCATTCGATCGTCGATACGGGAAATCAAGGCCTGTTGCTGTATGGCGGGCGCCGGGCCGCGAAACCTCCGGACACGGCCCACCCCTTCGGGTACGGCATGGAACTCTATTTCTGGACCTTCGTCGTCGCGATCCTGATTTTCGCCGGCGGCGCAGGGGTGTCGTTTTATGGCGGTATCGAGAAAATCCAGCACTCGGAACCGGTCAACGATGTGTTTGTCAATTATATTGTGCTCGGCGTTGCGCTGATTTTCGAGATGTATGCCTGGATCGTCGCTTATCGGGAATTTCGCCGCACCGACGGGGGACGAGGGCTCGTCGCCGCGATCCGACGGAGCAAGGACCCGGCAATTTTCACGGTTCTTTTCGAGGATACCGCCGCGGTGCTTGGCTTGATCATTGCGTTCGTCGGTATCTACCTGTCCGACGCGTTGAATGTGCCGATCCTCGACGGTGTCGCATCGGTCGGTATCGGCATCGTCCTGGCGATTACCGCATTCTTGCTCGCCTATGAGTGCAAGGGGCTGTTGATCGGCGAGGGCGCGTCGCCCGCGGTGGTCGATGGCATCGGCGCGATCGTCGACGCCGATCCCCGGATAAAACAGACCAACGAGATGTTGACCCTGCATTTCGGGCCGGTCGACGTGCTGCTGAACATCAGTTTGGACTTCGTCGACGAGATCGACGCCAACGATGTGGAACGGGCAATCTCCGAATTGGAAGCGAGGATCAAGCAGCAGTTTCCGGAAATAACCCGCGTCTTCATCGAGGCGCAGAGCCGTGCCGGCCATCAGCGCGCGCTGAAAGAGCACGAAGCCGAGGAATAGAACGCGGAAGGAGTATTTTATGCGTGGTTTGATGATGGATACGCCGCTTCTCGTGTCGTCGCTGCTTCGCCATGGGGCGACGATCTTTGGCGAGCAGGAAATCGTCTCGCGGACGGTCGAGGGGCCGATCCACCGTTACGGCTATGCGGAGGCACATCGGCGATCGCAGCGGCTGGCGAACGCGCTGACCGCGCTGGGGGTCGCGCCCGGCGACAGGGTCGGCACGATCGCCTGGAACACCTACCGCCATTTCGAGATCTATTTCGGCGTTTCCGGCATGGGCGCGGTCTGTCATACGATGAACCCGCGCCTGCACTCATCGCAAATTCTCTACATGCTGGACCATGCGGAGGACCGCTATGTGTTCGTCGACACGACATTCGTGCCGCTGATCGAGCAGGTGGCGAGTCAAGCGAAGGCGCTCAAGGGTGTCGTGGTCCTGACCGACCGCGCCCACATGCCGGACAGCGCGCTGGAGAATTTGATCTGTTACGAGGAACTCATCGAGGCCCATTCGGAGTCTTACGACTGGCCGGAATTCGACGAATGGACCGCGTCGTCGCTCTGCTACACCTCGGGCACGACGGGCAACCCGAAGGGCGTGTTGTACTCGAACCGGGCGACGGTTCTTCATTCCTTGGCGGTCGCGCTGCCGGACGTGCTGAACCTGTCCGAGCGCGAGTGCATCCTGCCGATCGTGCCGATGTTCCACGCCAACGCCTGGGGCATCCCCTACGCGGCGACGATGACCGGCACGAAGCTGGTTATGCCGGGCGCCCGGCTCGACGGCGAAGCGGTATACGAGATGCTGAACGAGGAAAAGGTCACGTTCACTGCCGGCGTGCCGACAGTCTGGCTCATGCTGCTGGCCTATATGCGCGAACACGACAAGCGGCTCGATCATCTGCAGCGCATCGTGATCGGCGGGTCGGCGGCGCCGCGCTCGATGATCCAGGCCTTCGAGGGGGAATTCGATATCGAGGTGCGTCATGGCTGGGGCATGACCGAGATGTCGCCGGTCGGTGCAGTCAACACCTTGACGCCGGCAATGCGCGAATTGCCGGAAGACGAGCGCCTGGATTTCCAGTGCAAGCAGGGCCGCCCGCCCTTCGGCGTGGAGATGAAAATCACCGGCGAGGACGGCAAACCGCTGCCGCATGACGGCGTCGCCTTTGGTGCGTTGAAGGTTAGGGGGCCGTATATCTGCAGCGGTTATCTCGGGCTGGAAATTTCGGAAGCCCATGCCAACGGGTGGTTCGACACCAACGATGTGGCGTCGATTGACCCTCAGGGCTACATGCAGATCGTCGACCGCAAGAAGGACATCATCAAGTCCGGCGGCGAATGGATCAGTTCGATCGACCTGGAAGACCTGGCGATGGGGCATCCGGACGTCTTGCAGGCCGCGGTGATCGGCATCGCGCACCCGAAATGGGACGAACGGCCGCTGCTGCTGATCGTGCCGGCAGCAGACAAAACGCCGGAAAAACAGGACCTCCTGAAATACCTCGAAGACAAGGTCGCCAAGTGGTGGCTGCCGGACGACGTCGTCGTCGTCGACTCCTTCCCCATCGGCGGGACCGGGAAAGTCTTGAAGAACGAATTACGCGAGCAGTTCAAGGACTACAAGCTGCCGGGTACGTGACCGCTCTTTGGTCGGGACTTAAATAGCGGAAAATAGTTGTCATCCCAGACGCGAATTTTCTCCAAATCTCTGATTTGGCGAGGAAAGTCAGCGATCAGGGATCCAGAACTTGCGTACAACAGCGCCGTCGCCTGGATCCCGGCTCTGCGGCGCTATGCGCCTTGTCCGGGATGACAAAAAAGGTATTAACTGCCGTACAGTGCTTCCAGCGCCGCGCCATACTTCTCTGTGATGATATGGCGCCTGATTTTCATGCTGGGCGTCATCATTTCGTTGTCGGTCGTGAAGGGTTCCTCGGCGACGGTGAAACGGCGCACGCGCTCGATCATGCTGAGTTTTTCGTTCACCCTATCGACCGCATCGGACAATTGGCGGTGGACTTCCTCATCGTCGCCGATTTTCTCCGCGAACGCCTCGTCCGGCACCAGCAGGGCCACGAGATGCGGCCGCCGGTCGCCGAAGACCATGGCCTGGCCGATTGCCGGTTCGATCGTCAGCATACCCTCGACCCGCTGCGGTGAGAGGTTATCGCCGCCAGTATTGACGATGATGTCCTTCTTGCGGTCGGTGATCTGGATATAGCCGTCATCGTCGATCACGCCGATATCGCCGGTGTGCAGCCAGCCGTCGATCAGCACTTCGGCGGTCGCTTCCGGATTGTTCCAGTAGCCGTCCATCAGCAATTCGCCCTGCACCAGGATTTCGCCGTCTTCCGCAATCTTCACCGTCACGCCGGTCAATGGCGGACCGACGGTATGGATGCGGATTCCCTCGACCGGATTGCAGCTGATCACCGGTGCGGTCTCGGTCTGGCCATAGCCCTGCAGGATACGGACGCCGAGGGCCAGGAAGAAGGACCCGATTTCCGGGTTGAGCGGCGCACCGCCGGACACGAAGGCCTTGAGCCGCCCGCCGAAACGGTCGGCGACCTTCGCCCGCACCAGCCGGTCCAGCACCGAGTCGAGGATGCGCTGGCCGGCGGACAAGCTGTCGGGGTTCTCGTGGCGTTTGCGGCCCAGTTCGACCGCCTTCATGAACAGCTTCTCTTTCAGTCCGCCCGCCTGCTCGACGCCGTTGATGATCCGGCCGTAGATCGTTTCGTACAATCGCGGTACGGCCGTCATGATGGTCGGCGCGGTCTCCGCCATATTGCCGACCAGCCGGTCGATACTCTGCGCGTAGTAGATCTCCGCGCCGATCGACATGGCGAAATGCAGCCCGGCCGTATGTTCGTAGGAATGCGACAGCGGCAGGAAAGACAGGAAGCGCTCGCCATCCTCGACGAAGTCCGGCAGTTCGCGCAACAGATCGTAGGCGCCCTTGCAGTTGCATAGGATCGCCCCGTGACTCAGCACCACGCCTTTGGGTCTGCCGCCGGTTCCCGAGGTGTAGATGATGCAGCTGGTGTCCTTGCGGTTGATCGCGTCGACCTTTTCGCCGACGTCGTCCGGCAGTGCGCGGCCCACTTCGAGCGTTGCATCCCAGCCGACCATATGAGCGCCTTGCGTCTCGGACAGAGACGCTTCGATGGCGATCACGGTGTCGGTTTTGGGCGCGCGTTGAACCGCGGGTATCAGCCGCTCGGCCAGCGCCGTAGTAGACACGATGGCCAGTTTCGCGCCGCTGTCGGAGAGGATGTGGAAATGGTCGTCCGGCGTATTGGTTGTATAAGCGGGCACGCTGATCGCCCCGGCGCACATGATCGCGAGATCGGCGACAAACCATTCCGGCCGGTTCTCGGTGACGATGACGACGCGGTCGCCCGGTTCGACGCCGAGATTGCGAAGGCCACGCGACAAGGCGGATACCTGTTCGGCAATTTCGCGCCAGCTCAGCGTTTCCCAAGTCTCGCCGGGTTTCGAGGCGAGGAACACTTCGTCGCTGCGGCGGCGCGCCCGGTCGAAAAACATCGACGGCAAACTACGGATTGAATCGTAATCGATCATCTTTAAACCCCATTTTCCCTGTATTCTCGCTTGTCGGCGGCTTTTCCGGGACATATATCGGTTTGGCGCGTGTCCTGACCGTGAAATTCAGCATACTGAATTTCGCGTGAATCAGCACACTTTCTATCTGAATCCAGTGTGATTCAGATCCTGAGGTTCGCCGAACTCAATGCGGCGAACCTCAGGATCGTCACACAAGGAGCCTCTCCGGTCGATGCAGCTCATAAGCATTACTCGGACAGGCGCCTAGTGTCCTGATCGTGAATTTCAAATGATTGAATTTCTCGTGAACCAGCACACTAACTATTTGAATCTAGTGTGATTCAGATCCAGAATCTCGTCGCATTCAATGCGGCGAACTTCAGAATCATCACACTAGGGGAGAAAAAGCCATGAACGTTGCGACCGCACTCGGCGCCCTGCCGGAATGGGACCTCGGCGATTTGTATCCGGGACAGGATGCGCCCGAATTGGAGGCGGATCTCAAGGGCGCGGCCGAGGCCGCGGATGTGTTTGCGGCGGCCTTTGAAGGCAAACTGGCCGGTCTGGACGGTGCGGCGTTTGCCGCCGCCATCGCCGAATACGAGCGCATCGAGGAAACGCTCGGCCGGATTATGAGTTACGCAGGCTTGCTCCATGCGGGCAACGTCAGCGATCCCGAGATCGGTCGATTCTATCAGACGATGCAGGAACGCGCGAACGACATTGGTACGCGGCTGCTGTTCTTTACCTTGGAGCTCAATCGAATTGAGGACGGCGCCCTCGACGCGCAGATCGCGGTATCCCCTGACCTCGCCCGCTATGCGCCGTGGTTGCGCGACGTGCGCGCCATGCGGCCGCACCAGCTTTCCGACGACATCGAGAAACTGCTGTACGAGAAATCCGTCGCCGGACGCGCCGCCTGGATGCGTCTTTTCGACGAAACCATGGC
>JAKZTB010000081.1:0-31813 GCA_047517345.1 Alphaproteobacteria bacterium | reverse complement strand
CTGCATTGCTGCCCCGCCGCCGCGCACCAGCGGGCGGAAGCGTCGATATCGGCGGTGAGCAGGCGGTCGGGGATGATGTTGTACCGAAACTTGGCAAAACGCTTTACCGCGGCGGTCAACGGATCGGCCTCGATCGCCGCGCGGTCCCCTTCGGTGGTGTAGAAATCGAATATTATCTCCCTGTCCCGGCAAACCAGCGGCAGGTTTCCCGACGCCAGCAGGCTGGGCAGCGCATACGCGAACAGCATCTCGACATACGGCGCGCCCCAGACGATCACGTTGATCAGGAGCGGCCCGGTTCCGTCACGCCCCCGTGGCGGCATGGCGTCAATGCGGCGGCTTTCGCTCTCGACATAATCCAAGTTCAAGCAGTTGCGCCGCGTCGTCCGACCCGGACAGGTCGCGCAGGCGCTGCAGAAGCGTCCTGGCCGCCGCCGGTTTGCGATGGCGCATCAAATTGTGCGCGATCAGGTGAATCCGGTCCTCCGGCAGCAGCGTAAAGGAGAGTGCATCTTGCGGATCGAGCAGCAGCGCCGCCTACCCGAAGCCGATCGCCTTTTGTTCGTATTCGCCGCCGGGTTCCCGCGATGCGAGCTGCATATAGATCCAGGCGAGCCCGGCATTCGCCGATATCCGCTCCGGCGGCACGATGGCGCCGACGCCTTGCGCAACGAGAAAGTCGGCCAAGCTCCGGCGCGCCTCGTCGGTTACGCCGTCTCGCAAACACGCCTCGGCGCGCGCGGCCACCCGAAGCGCGTCGTCCATCGCCTGCGGCTCGCGGTTATCTGCGCCCAATTGGCCGTCCCCACATACGGTCTGAAATCCCCACTATCCTACCGCAACCGGCCATGGCGGCCATGCCGTTAACCGTTCGCGGCGCCCAGCGCCGCTTCGAAGAAACCCAAATCGTAGCCGAGCCCCGTAAAGCGGGCGATGACATCTTCGCCTACCAGTTCCACGATAACCGACTGCTGCCAGTCTTCGAGCGACGCGAAAGCGTCGCCGATCGGCGCCTCCGCCTTCGACGAATAGTTCATCGGCCCTTGCGAAAACACATCCTCGACGTAGGCCTTCGGTATTTCGATGTCGGCATTTCCGAAAAGCAAACCGAGAAACCGCTCGAACGCCTCCGGCGTATTCGTAATCAGCTCGTAGGGCACATGGACCGCCTTATCGATCAGGACATCCCGTTGCAAAGCCGCCACGTCGATCGCCGTCGACAGGAAAATGAGCGTTTCTTGATCGGACAGATCGATGCCGTAGGTATCGCGCACCGAGCTGGCGAGATCGAGCCGCCGCTCGACCAATTTGATCCGCGCGGCCATATAGGTGTCGTCTCGCCTGGCATCGAACAGATGGCGGCGGTTGAACGACAAGATCTGCCCGATCGGATTTCGGACCAGATTGACGATGGCGACGGTACGGCCGGCCTGACCGGCTTGAACGCGATAGATCGCGTCGCCCAGCGTATAACCGTGCACGTTTCCAATCAGTTGGAATTCACCGAATTCGCGGTGTCCCTCGAGATCTTCCACCATGGTCATAGCGTGGAAGCGTTCCTGACCGTGACGCATTTCGTCCTGATCCGCCCCGAAAACCTCCGCCTCGGGGATGTCGTAAAACGACCTGATCGGCTCGCCGCCGTGTTTCAGGCCAATCTCGGCGCGGCCTTCAGCGTTCATCGTCACCATGTTCGGCGGGAAGTGAGCGCCATGGCTGCACAGGATGTCAGGATGCCGATTCAGCGACCAGGAGAGCCAATAGGTCGCGGTCCGCCCGATCGACGTGACCAGAAACCAGTTTGGCCCGGGATTACTCGAACTGTTCGCCATATCGCATCATACGCCAATCGGCGTACGTCCGAATATTTTCCAAGGTTTAGGCGGTATTGCCGCGATTCCAGGCGCATGTCTTTCCTTGTCAGCCATCGCCCGTTAAGTTCCGCGCAACCGCGCAGCCGCCGCGAAATCAATTGGTACACAGGGGAGAATTCAGAATGAGCAGCGACCTCGTCACCTACGAGTCGAACGACGGCATCGCCGTGATCACGATCAACCGGCCGGAGAAAATGAACGCGCTCAGCAACGGCGTGGTCGCCTCGATTCGCGACGCTTTCATCCAGTTGAACGAGTCCGACGACCGCTGCGCGATCCTCACCGCCGCCGGCGACCGGGCCTTTTCGGTCGGCGCGGACCTCAAGGATCCGCCGCGCGACCCGGAATTGTGGGAATGCATGCCCGGCGTCGGCGTCGACGTCGACAAACCGCTGATCGCCGCGATATCCGGATACTGCGTCGGCGGCGCCTATTGCCTGGTCCAGTTCTGCGACATCGCGGTCGCCGACGAAACCGCCGATTTCTTCTACCCGGAAGCGCAGATCGGCTTCTGCGGCGGGCTGATCGCCGGCCTGGCGGCCCGCCTGCCCTACAAGATCGCCATGGAATTTATGATGACCGGCATCCACTACGACGCGCAGCGCGCCTACGAAACCTGCATGATCAACAAGGTGGTGCCGAAGGGACAGCTTATGGAGGGCGCCATGGAATACGCGGAGATATTCCGCGACAGCGCGCCGCTGGTCACGGCCACCTTGAAGCGCTTCGTGCGCAACGAAGTCCTGCCGCGCGGTCCCTCCGAACAGGCCGGACTGGCGCGGCGCGATCTGCTGGCGATTTCGCGCAGCGAGGATCAGCAGGAAGGCGGCCGCGCCTTCCGCGAGAAGCGCAAGCCGGTCTTCACGGGACGCTAGGAAAGGACAGCCAGCCGGTTTCTTTTGCGGGGCTGCGGTATCCTGCTATAAAACGCCGTCGGCGCCGCGTGCGCGTCTGAGGAACGTATGGCAAGCTGCTGAAATGTATCTGCTAATCGATAACTACGACAGCTTCACCTACAACCTGTGGCATTTCCTGGGGGAGCTGGGCACGACCTTCGAGGTGCACCGCAACGACGCAATTTCGGTCGAGGATGCGATGGCCATGGCGCCATCGGGCATCGTCATCTCGCCGGGCCCGTGCGATCCGGACAAGGCCGGCATCTGCCTCGACCTCGTCAAGGCGGCGGCGGGCAAGGTGCCGGTGCTGGGCGTCTGCCTCGGCCATCAATCGGTCGGTCAGGCGATGGGTGGCAAGGTCGTGCGGGCGCCGGAATGCATGCACGGCAAGCTCAGCGAAATCCGCCACGAGGGCGTGGGAATCTTTAGCGACATCCCGAGCCCCCTCACCGCGACGCGCTACCATTCGTTGATCCTGGAGCGCGGCTCCCTGCCCGACTGTTTCGACATCACGGCCGAGACCGAGGACGGCATCGTCATGGGGATCGCGCACAAGGAATTGCCGCTCTACGGCGTGCAGTTCCACCCGGAGAGCATCGCCTCGGAGCACGGGCACGACCTGCTCAAGAATTTCCTCGAAACGACGGTCCACTGAGAACCCGATGGCCGACAAAGCGGATATCTTCAAAGCGTTGCTGGGCAAGATCGCGGGCGGCGGCACGCTCAGTTCGGAGGAGGCGGCGCGCGCCTTCGATATCATGATGTCCGGCGACGCCACGGCGTCGCAGATGGGCGGCCTGCTGCTGGCGCTGCACACCCGCGGCGAGACTGTCGAGGAGATCACCGGTGCGGCCACGACCATGCGGGCCAAAGCCACCATGATCGAGGCGCCGGCGGACGCGATGGACGTGGTCGGCACCGGCGGCGACCGGTCCGGGACCTACAATATCTCGACCTGCATCGCGATTGTCGTGGCCGGTTGCGGCGTGCCGATCGCCAAGCACGGCAACCGCGCCGCGTCTTCGAAATCGGGCGCGGCGGACGTGCTGAGCGCGCTCGGCATTGATCTCGACGCGGACTTTCCGCTGCTGGAGAAGTCGGTCCGCGAGGCGGGCATCTGCTTCATGATGGCGCAACGCCACCACGGCGCCATGCGCAACGTCATGCCGACCCGGGTCGAGCTGGGCACGCCGACGATCTTCAACATATTGGGGCCCCTCTCCAACCCCGCCGGGGTCAAACGGCTGCTGGTCGGGACCTATGCGCTGAAATGGGTCGAGCCGATGGCGGCGACCCTGGGTACGCTCGGCGCGGAACGGGCCTGGGTGGTGCACGGCGCCGACGGGCTCGACGAGCTGACCACGACCGGCCCCTCGACGGTCTGCGAGTTCTACGAAGGCGAGGTCCGGCAGTTCGAACTGTCGCCGGAAGACGCCGGTCTGCCGCTTTGCAAGCCGGAAGAGCTCAAAGGCGGCGATGCGGAATACAATGCGGCCGCGATCCGCGCGGTGCTCGCGGGCGAATCCGGCGCCTATCGGGATATCGTCCTGTTCGGCGCCGCGGCGGCGCTGAAAGTGGCGGGCCGCACGGACGATTTGCGTGACGGCGTCGCGATGGCCGCGGAAGCGATCGCCAGCGGCAAAGCCAAGGCCGCGCTGGAGGGTATGGTGGCGATAACCAACGAGGTCGGCGCATGAGCGACGTTCTGGACAAGATCTGCGCCGACAAGCGCGAACACGTCGCGGCCCTTAAATCCGACACACCGTTCGACGACATGAAGGCGCGCGCCGCGGATGGACCGATGCCCCGCGGATTCGCTGCCGCATTGACCAAAGCGGCCGGCTCCGGCGGCTATGGGCTGATCGCCGAATTGAAAAAGGCCTCCCCGAGCAAAGGGTTGATCCGTGCGGAGTTCGCCCCTTCCGCTATCGCCCGCGCCTATCAGGCGGGCGGCGCCACTTGTTTGTCGGTGCTGACCGATACGCCCTATTTCCAGGGCAAGAACGACTATCTTACCGCCGCGCGGATGGCGACCGACCTGCCGGTGCTGCGCAAGGACTTCATGCTCGACCCCTATCAAATCTACGAAGCGCGGGCCGTCGGCAGCGATTGCGTCCTGCTGATCATGGCGGCGCTCGAGGATAGCGTCGCTGCGGAACTGGAAGGACTGGCCGTCGGGCTCGGCATGGACGTATTGGTCGAGGTGCACGATGCCGACGAGCTCGACCGGGCCCTGGCGCTCGAATCCGGCCTGATCGGCATCAACAATCGTAACTTGAAAACGCTCGAAGTCGATCTCTCGACGACCGAAATCTTGGCGCCCTCGGTGCCGGAAGGGCGTTCCGCCGTTGCCGAAAGCGGACTCGGGTCGCCGGCGGATCTGGCGCGCTGCGCCGAACAGGGCGTACGCCGCTTCCTGATCGGCGAATCCCTGATGCGACAGGATGATGTCGCGGCGGCGACCCGCGCCATCCTTGAAATGCCCGCCGCGGCCACCGCCTGATGGCAACGCTGACGCATTTCGATTCCGACGGCAACGCGGTGATGGTCGACGTCTCCGCCAAGGACGAGACGGAGCGGGTCGCGACCGCCGCAGGTTCCGTACTGATGCTGCCGGAAACCGTGCAATTGATCCTCGATGGCGGCGTGAAGAAAGGCGATGTGCTGTCCGTCGCCCGGCTCGCCGGCATCATGGGCGCAAAGAAGACGCCGGAGTTGATCCCGCTTTGCCATCCCCTCGCGTTGTCTTCCGTCACGGTCGACCTCAGCGTCGATGCGGACCGCAACGCCGTCGACATCGTCGCGACCTGCAAGCTGAAGGGCCGCACCGGTGTCGAGATGGAGGCACTGACCGCCGTATCCGTTGCCGCGCTGACGGTCTACGACATGTGCAAGGCGGTCGACCGCGGCATGCAGATCGCCGACATCCGGCTGACCCACAAATCCGGCGGCAAGTCCGGGACCTACGTGGGCGCCTGATGCTCTCGGTCGAGGAAGCGCGCAGCCGGATCCTGTCGGCCTTCTCCCCGCTGCAAGCCGAGCAGGTCGGACTTACTGAAAGCCTCGGGCGCGTGTTGGCGGCGGATGTCCGCTCGCGCCGCACCCAACCGCCGGTTGCCGTCTCCGCCATGGACGGCTACGCGGTGCGTTTCGAGGACGTCGCCGACCCGCCGGTCACGCTCGACGTGGTCGGCTATGCGCCTGCCGGCGGCGAACATGACGGCGCGATTTCCCCCGGCCAATGCGTGCGCATCTTTACCGGCGGCCCCGTCCCTGCGGGCGCGGACGCGATCGTCATTCAGGAGGACACCAACGCCGACGGCGACAAGGTCGCAATCAAGGTCTCGGTGCCGGAGGGCCATTATATACGTCCGGCCGGGCTCGATTTTTCCGAAAACGAGGTTGGCTTGCGGGCGGGACGAATCATGACGGCGCGCGATGTCGGCTTCGCGGCGGCGATGAACGTGCCTTGGCTGATGGTCCACCGCAAGCCGCGCATCGCGGTTCTCGCCACCGGCGACGAAATCGCCATGCCCGGCGACCCGCTCGGCCCGAACCAAATTGTCAGTTCGAACAGTCTGACACTGGCGGCCTTCATCAGGGCGCGCGGTGGCGACCCGATCCTGCTTGGCATCGCACCCGACGACCGCGGCGCGCTGAAGGCGATGGCGGAAGGCGCGCGCGGCGCGGATTTGCTGGTCACGACAGGCGGTGCCTCGGTCGGCGATCACGATCTGGTCCAAAGCGTGCTCGGCGAGCTGGGGTTCGAACTCGACTTCTGGCGTATCGCCATGCGGCCCGGAAAGCCGCTTATTTTCGGCAATATCGGCGACACGCCGGTCCTTGGGCTGCCGGGCAATCCCGTTTCCACGGTGGTCTGCGCGATCATCTTCATGGTGCCGGCAATCGAAAATATGCTCGGCGTCACGATGTCCAAACAGCCGCGGATGACGGCCCGCCTGAAAACGCCCTTGGGCGAAAACGACCGCCGCGAGGACTATCTTCGCGCCACCTTGCAACATGACAGCAGCGGTAGCCTGATCGCAGCGCCCTTCACCAAGCAGGACAGTTCCATGCTGTCGCGAATGGCCAAGGCGGACTGCCTTGTCATCCGCGCCCCGCACGCGCCGGCAGCGGCGGCCGGCGACATCGTCGAATACCTCCCGATCCCGGACGGTATGGCGCGCGTCTGACGCGAACTCACAGATACCGCTTGACCGAAATAGCGAACTAAACTAGAACATGTGTCATGTTTTGGTTTTGTTCTATATCTTGTGTTCGGCAACAGCGGCTTTAAGGGTAGTTTAGCCGATTTGGTTACCGGGCCGTCGCTTGGGGAGAGTCTTGATGCTGACCCGCAAACAGTATGAATTGTTGATGTATATTCAGGACCGCCTGGCCGCGTCCGGTGTGTCCCCCTCCTTCGAGGAAATGAAGGAGGCGCTGGGTCTCAAGTCAAAATCGGGTATTCACCGGCTCATCACCGGGCTCGAGGAACGCGGCTTCATCCGCCGCCTGCCGCACCGCGCCCGCGCCCTCGAAATCGTGCGCCTGCCGGAGAATGCGGAATCCGCCGGGCTCGGGTCGAAATTCGGCTTCTCGCCGAAAATCATCAGCAACGACGAATACGCACCGCCCCCGACGACCAGCAATCTCAGCAACGGCGCGGAATCCGTGCCTCTACCGCTTTATGGCAAAATTGCCGCCGGCACGCCGATCGAGGCGCTGCGCGATCAGACCAACGCCGTCGATATTCCGGCCAACATGCTCGGCGGCGGCGACCATTACGCGCTCGAAGTCGAAGGCGATTCCATGGTCGATGCCGGAATTTTGGAAGGCGACACGGTGGTCATACAGCGTTGCGATACGGCGGAAACCGGCAGCATCGTCGTGGCTTTGATCGACGACAGCGGGGTGACGCTGAAACGCCTGCGTCGGCGCGGCAATTCGATTGCGCTCGAGCCGGCGAACATGTCCTACGAGACACGAATTTTCGGACCCGACAGGGTCAAAGTGCAAGGAAAGCTGATCGGACTCCTGCGGCGTTACTAGATCGGATCAGGTTTAGTCGAACCCATTATATGGGTTCGGAAAAGACTGTGAAGCCGATCTATTTTAATAATATAGAGCAGATTCACGCGGTTGTTGGATCGCCAAAAGCGATTCCAACTAACCCCGATCTGCTTTAGAAACGGTGCGCCGCTGCGGCGTCCACGGCCGACGGCCTTGCTGCTCGACGACCGTCGTCACCAGCGGCCCCTCCCGTGTGAACCGTATCGCATGGCCACCAAGGCGCCACAAATCGAACCGGTCGATGACCAGTTGCGCGAAAGGGCAGTTCCAGCGCACCGGAACGGCACTGATCACGACACTGGCGCGACGGCAATCCTCGGCAAGCGCGCGCGGATCGGACACCAGCGCGACACGCCGTCCCTTCGCTTCGTAGATGCACGACAGCGCGTCGCAGGTGATTCCTACGCTAACTGTTTGCCACGACCGCAACTCGCGTTGACCCGTGAGGTTGAGCCAGGATCTTGCCGTCCGTTTCTCGCGGCGCGTGGTGGACAGAAGGAGTTTGCCGTCTGCGGCGCACACCGCCATGAGACGGCCATCCGACGAGATGAGGATGTCCGGCCCGGAATAAAATGGGATCGATGCCAATCCGGCGACTATTCCTGCAATTCCAAGATAGCGCCAACGACGTTGCCAGAGGCAAAGCCACAATCCGCCGAAAGCAGCCGCTGCCAAGCCGTAAACAGGCATCGCCGGTGTCAAGCTGACCGCGCCCGGCCAACCCGCGACGAGTTTCGCGATTCCGATAACCAGTTCGATGCCCCAAGCCATCGGTATTAGGGCGATGCCTTCGAGACCGAACGGAAACAAGGCCATCGCGATAACCGCCCAGGGCATGATCCAAAATGCCGTAATCGGGACCGCCAACAGATTGGCGACCAGTCCGAAATGCGCGATGCGGCCGAAATGGTAAAGCGCAAAGACTCCCGTCGAGAATCCCGCGACAAGGGTCGTTAACGACACGCCGGCAAAATAGAGCGCGACCTTTCTGACTATTCCCGCGCGCGCCCAAGCGCCGATCCTTCGTTGGCCAATTTCGTAAACCGCAACCAATGCGACCACCGCGGCGAACGACATCTGGAAGCTCGCGCTTAGCAGGCTCTCGGGGGTAGTCAAAAGGATTGCCGCAGCGGCCCAGGCGACCAAACGAAGCGATATTGCCGTCCGATCGAGGAAAACAGCGGCCAGAACCAGCCCCACCATCAGGAAGGCGCGCTGCGTCGGAATCGTCGCGCCGGCGAGCATCAGATAGGCGAATCCGCCGAGCAACGCGGCGCCCGCGGTCCATTTCTTAATCGGATAGCGCAGTGCGATACGCTCGCTCAACGCCAACAGCGCGCGCAGCCCGAAGAACAGCGTTGCTACGACCAACCCCATATGCAGCCCCGATATCGCGAGCAGGTGCGCGAGACCGGAATCGCGCATCGCTTGAATGCTCACTTGCGAGATCGCGCTGCGGTCGCCTGTTATCAAAGCCGCGGCCACCGCCCCGTTTTCGCCGGGGATCGCCAGGCGAATTCTTTCGGCAATTCGTTGGCGTAACGACGATATCCAGATCGCGAATGAGCGTCCCCGCACCTCTACCGCGGCGTTTTCCAATCTGGTCAGCCCGTAGGCGAATCCGACCGCACCGATCCGCGCGAACCATGCGCGGCGCTGGAAATCGTATGCCCCGGGTGCGGCAGGCCCGCCAGGCGGCAAAAGTCTGGCAAAAACAACGATCCGCGACCCGATCGCCGGCACGTCGGCAGCGCGCAGTCGAATGCGAACGCGTTCGGGCGTTCTTTCTGCAGGGAGATTGCGTAATGCAATTTCATCGAGCAGGACGCGCGGACCGCGCGCGAACGCTTCGATATGGCGCACGCGGCCGCTTAGCGCTGCCGTCATGGGCCGTTCCAATACAGGGGCCGCGACGAGATGGGTCCGCAATTGCGCAACGGAGAATCCACTCGCGAGCAATCCGAGGGCAAGCGCTAGAAACGCGACAACATTGTACCGGCGGCCAAGCCAAAGCGCTGCTGCTGAGCCAATCAACAGGGCGGCCCCAACCCAGCCCTCCGGCTCGATCGGGAGGACAAAATAGGCCGCAATCCCACAGCCGATCAGCACCGGCGCCCAAAGCGACCACCGTTCACGCTCGGCGAGAAAACTGCTCGCCGCCGCATCGGTGATCCACCGCAATCTTAAAATGTGGGACCTGTTAGCATGCACCTTTAAGCTCCAGTTCCTTTATGGCAAATGAAGCCACGGGAGCGCCACCTAAATCGCGAATTTTGATGTAGAAAGCCCGTGTCTATGCGGGCGTCTTCGTGGTAAACCGCGCGCGCATAGAATTAGGTCTCTCTGAAAGGACGCTCAATGGCCGTCGTCACGCGCTTTGCCCCTTCGCCGACGGGGTTCCTGCATATCGGCGGCGCGCGAACCGCTCTTTTCAATTGGCTGTACGCCAAGCACCATGGCGGCGAGTTCTTGCTGCGGATCGAAGATACCGACCGCAAGCGTTCGACGGCCGAGGCCATCGACGCCATCCTGGAAGGCTTGCGCTGGCTCGAGCTCGGCTGGGACCGGGATATCTATTTTCAATCGCAACGCGCCGAACGGCATGCGGAAGCGGCTCACGGTTTGTTGGCCAAAGGGCGCGCCTATCATTGCTATTGCTCGCCGGAAGAGTTGACGGAAATGCGCGCGGCGGCGAAACGCGAAGGCCGTTCGATACGCTATGACGGCCGCTGGCGCGACCGTGACCCGGCCGAGGCGCCGGAGGGCGTCGATCCCGTCGTCCGTCTCAAAGCGCCGCTCGACGGCGAAACCATTATCGACGACCAGGTCCAGGGGCCGGTCCGCGTCGAAAACAGTCAGCTCGACGACATGATCCTGCTGCGCAGCGACGGTACGCCGACCTACATGCTCTCCGTCGTCGTCGACGATCACGACATGGGGGTCACGCACGTGATCCGGGGCGACGACCACCTCACCAATGCCGCGCGGCAGACACAGCTGTTCCGCGCCTTCGATTGGCAGGAGCCCGCCTTCGGCCACATCCCGCTGATTCACGGTTCGGACGGACAGAAACTGTCCAAACGTCATGGCGCGCTCGGCATCGACGCGTACCAGGAAATGGGCTACCTGCCGGCGGCCTTGCGCAACTACCTATTGCGGCTCGGCTGGAGCCACGGCGACGACGAGATCATTTCTACCGAGCAGGCGATAGATTGGTTCGATTTGGACGGCGCCGGAAAATCGCCGTCGCGCATCGATTTCGCAAAGCTCGAACACGTCAATCAACAGTATTTGCGCGATACGGATGCAGCAGGACTTGTCGATCTCTTGCAACCGCGACTGACGGAAACCGGCGAATCTCTGTCGGACGCGGTGCGCACTCGGCTCGAAGCCGGCATCGGCAGCTTGACGGAACGGGCGAAAAACCTGAACGAGCTGGCGGATATGGCGCGGTTCTACGTCCGTGCGCCTGAATTCCCGTTGGAAAACGCGAAGGCGGCGAAACAGCTGAACGGCGATCGGTTGACCCGACTGGCGGCCTTCATCGAAGTATTGGCGCCGCTCGACAGCTGGACGGAGGAAGCCCTGGAGCAAACCGCGCGCGATTTTGCCGCTGCGCATGACATCGGCCTCGGTAATATCGCCCAGCCTCTGCGAGCGGCGCTAACCGGCTCGAACGCCTCTCCAGGAATCTTCGAAATCCTCCGTATTTTAGGCAAAGAAGAGGCGCTGGACCGCTTGTCCGCGGTGCCCGACATTGCTTGATCGGTTCCCCGCAAATTTGCTCGCGGGCGAATTAATCTTTATATTGTTGGCGAACGCGGAATACAGCTGGCGCCAGGTTTCCAAGGGACGTCGCAGAAAAAACAACGGCACCGCGGCTACTTTGCAACTTATTGATAAATAAAAGAAAGGGCTGCAATGAGTCAGGAAGCGAAAGGCTCCGGGAACGAGTATGTAACGCTGCAGGACCACAGCACGGGGAAGAATTACGATCTGCCGCTGATATCTGGCTCGGTCGGACCGAAAGTCATCGATGTTCGACCGCTATATGCGCAGACTGGCCATTTCACCTACGATCCGGGCTACACGTCGACGGGGTCGTGCGAGTCGAAAATCACCTATATCGACGGCGAAGAAGGCGTCCTGCTGCATCGCGGCTACCCGATCGAGGAGTTGGCCGAACAGAGCAGTTTTCTGGAACTCTGCTTCCTTCTCCTGAACGGCGAACTGCCGACCAAGGCCGAGCGCGAGGAATTCGAGACCATCATCACGAACCACACGATGGTTCATGAGCAGCTGCTCAACCTCTACAGGGGCTTCCGGCGCGATGCGCATCCGATGGCCATCATGTGCGGCGTCGTCGGCGCTCTTTCCGCCTTCTATCACGACTCCACCGACATCAACGATCCGCACCAGCGGATGATTGCGTCGCATCGGTTGATCGCCAAAATCCCGACGATTGCCGCGATGGCCTACAAATATTCTATTGGGCAGCCCTTCGTCTATCCGCGCAACGATCTGAACTATGCGGAAAACTTCCTGAATATGATGTTCTCGGTTCCGACAGAGGAATACGAGATCAGCCCGATCGTCGCCCGCGCGATGGACCGAATCTTCATCCTGCATGCCGATCATGAGCAGAACGCGTCGACATCGACGGTCCGCATGGCCGGTTCGTCGGGCGCCAACCCGTTTGCGTGTATCGCCGCCGGGATCGCCTCGCTATGGGGGCCGGCGCATGGCGGCGCCAACGAGGCGGTACTCGAAATGCTGAACGAGATCGGCTCCAAGGACCGGATCGGCGAAATGATCGAACGGGCCAAGGACAAGGACGATCCGTTCCGCCTGATGGGCTTCGGCCATCGGGTCTACAAGAACCACGACCCGCGGGCGCGCGTGTTGATGAGTAGCGCACATGAAGTGCTGGGCGAGCTGGGCATCGAGAACGAACCGCTGCTCGAAATCGCCATGGAGCTGGAAAAGATCGCGCTCGAAGACGAGTACTTCGTGCAGCGCAAACTATTCCCGAATGTCGATTTCTATTCCGGCATCATCCTCAAGGCTCTCGGTTTCCCAACCTCCATGTTCACCGTGCTGTTCGCCGTCGCGCGGACCGTAGGATGGATCGCGCAATGGAAGGAAATGATCGAGGACCCGTCGCAGAAAATCGGCCGGCCGCGTCAACTTTATACCGGCCACGCGAGTCGGACTTATGTTCCTGTCGACCAGCGGTAGGTGAGCCGGGAGCGGTACTCTCGCCGCACCGTTCTTCACCGTTCGGTCCAATAATTTAGCTTAGTTCGCGTTCCCGCGAACGATATCGAGTACCGCCGCGGCAGCGCGTTCGCTGGGCGGCGGGCCGCCGAGGCCCATCGCTTCCAGCGCGGGGCGCATTTCATCGACTTGCGCATCGCCTGCACCATCGATCAGCCCGCCGACGATCTCGGAAAGAATGGCGGGACGGCACTTGGATTGAATGCATTCCGGAACGATTTCCCGATCCGCGGTTATATTAATCAAGTTCGCATAAGGAACCCGCACCAACATCCGTGCGAGCCAAGAAGTCAATGCCGATACCCGATAGGCGACCACATAGGGCACGCGCGCCATCGCGAGTTCCAGCGTCACGGTGCCGGAAGCCGCCAAGCCGACGTTGCAGGCAGCCATGGCGGAGAATTTCTCGTCCGGATTATCGACGAAGACCGTCCGCATCGGCAGGTTTTCGAACGTTTCTCTCACCGCTTTGGATACGTTCGGCACAGTCGGAACGACGACGGTCAACTCAGGATATCTTGCATAGAGTATTTCAAGCGTTTCGCCGAAAGGACCCGCGAGCCGCGCGACTTCGCCCTGTCGGCTTCCCGGCAATACGCAAATCGTCGGAACATCGGGATCGATACCATGCCTATTCCGGAAACCCGATCCGTCTGCCTGCGCAACCTCGCTCTCGACAACCGGGTGCCCGACGAAACGACAATCCATGCCGTATCGCGCAAACCATTCCGGTTCGAAGGGCAGCAGCGCCAAGAGATGATGAAAATGCCGTCTGAACTTATAAACGCGCCATGGCCGCCATGCCCACAGCTGTGGGGCGACATAATGGATACGGGGAATTTGGTCGTTGCGGATGCGCTTCGCGACACCATGGGCGAAGGCCGGCGCATCGATCGTAATAACGGCATCGGGTGCAGAAGCGTCGATCGCCGCTGCAGTTTCGCGCATGCGCCGAAACAGTCGACCTGCATGAGGAAGAATCTCGACGATCCCCATCACCGACAACTCGGCCATTGGAAACAAGCTCTGCAGGCCCTGCGCCTCCATTGCAGGCCCGCCAACGCCCAAGAAACGCACGTTTCCATCCAAAAATATTTTTAGTGACGCCATGAGACGGCCGCCGAGAACATCGCCGGACGGTTCACCGGCAACCAGGAAAAAAAGTAACTCGTCCTGACTCACCGTCCGGGCAAGCCCATAACGAAGATTTCCGAGGCGTCCGCTTCCTGGATCACTTTGGCGCGCGACAAAACAAGCGTGACACCCGCTTCAATTGCGATCCCACGCAGACCGGCGTCGTGCACGCGCGCCACGGTATCGACGCCGATCGTCGGTAGATCGGCGCGTTTTTCCTGGCCCGGTTTGCTGAGTTTAACGAGTACGCCCCCAGGCCCTTCGCGGCGAAGCGCTGCGCATCGCTGCAATAACGCGTCCGTCCCTTCGACCGCCTCTACGCCCAGCACGATTCCGTCTTGCACGACAGCCGCTTGCCCTACATCCGCAACGCCCAACGCGTGCAAGACCTCCACACCGCGCCCGATATCCCGATCCGCTGTTGCGTCCGGTAAATACCTGCCAAGCGGTCCCGCCGGCGCGGTAATGCCGGCGACGACGTCATCCACACCGATAACCCGGAATCCTTCGTCTTCTTCGAGCATTCGTATGACGGCCCGTAACAGACCATCGTCGCCCATCGCCTTCCCGCCTGTACGTGCGAATAATTTCAAGCCTGTCATATCCGGGCGAAGGTCAGACATCGACGGGCGGCGGATCGGGCCGGCGAGGACCAAATCTTCTACGCCCGCATCCCTTAGACACTGCAGTCCTTTGCCCGCAGCGCCCAGGCGAACCCACGCATGCGCAACGTTAGCGGTCGTCTCAGATTCGGTGAACCCTTCGAATGCCAGCACGAATACCGGACGCTGCTGCTCGCGACACGCATCGACAAGCAACCGCGGCAAAACCCCACCACCTGCCAATATTCCGAGTTTTTGGTTCACATTTCTAACGAGGTTGCGTTAATCCACGCGATGAATCGGCACGCATGAAGTCGACAATTTCTTGAATATCGGCGTTGTCCTCGAACATTTTTGCGACATCGTCTATCCGCTCCTGCAGGGTTCCTTCTTCCGCAAACAGCATCCGATACGCAGTGCGAAGATTGTGAATCTCATCCTTCGCAAAATTGCGCCGTTTCAGGCCGATTACATTGAGGCCGCTTAGCCGTGCCCGGTCCCCCATCACCGATCCATAGGGGATCACATCGTTCTCTACCCCCGACATGCCGCCGATAATGGCGTGGCGGCCGATACGGACGAACTGGTGAACGGCCGACAAGCCTCCGAGAATCGCGTAGTCACCGACGACGACATGCCCCGCGAGCGTCGCATTGTTCGCCATGATGACGTGATCGCCCATGCGGCAGTCATGTGCGACGTGCGCGCCCACCATAAAGAGGCAATCGTCGCCGACTCGCGTAATCATCCCGCCGTCAGCCGTGCCCGGATTCATCGTAACATGCTCGCGAATCCTGTTGCGCCGCCCAATTTTGAGCTTAGAGGATTCCCCCGCATATTTCAGATCCTGAGGCGGCAAACCGATCGACGCGAAAGGATAAATTTCCGTTTCTGCGCCGACGTCGCTCAATCCGCCAACGACCACGTGAGAATGCAAAACGACATTCTCCTGGAGCGTCACGCCGGCTTCGACGACGCAATACGGTCCGATTACGACGCCTTCGCCGATATTCGCGTTTGAGTCGATGATCGCTGTCGTGTGGATATCGGTCATTCAGTCATCCATGATCATGGCGGAAAAGATGGCATCCGCACAAAGAACACCATCGACTTTCGCTGCGCCAGAGAAACGCCAGACATTGCCCCGCCTGCGTTCCTTGGTGACGTGGACGCGCAATATGGTCCCAGGTACGACCGGTTTGCGAAAGCGGGCTTTGTCGACGGACATGAAATAAACCAGTTTGCCTTCCGCCTCTGGGCCCAGCGTTCTCACGACAAGCACCGCCGCCGTCTGCGCCATCGCTTCGATAATTAACACGCCCGGCATGACCGGCCGGGACGGAAAATGGCCTTGAAAGTGCGGCTCGGCGATCGAAACGCATTTGACCCCGATTGCACTTTCGTCTTCGACAAGGTTCTCGACGCTATCGATTAAGAGAAAGGGATATCGATGCGGTATCATCCGCATGATCCCGTCGATGTCGATGTCCCCTGTTCGTTCCGCGTGGTCGTCCATTCCTACGCGCCCTTTTTTTTGGTGAATTTCTCGAATGCCGTCAATTGGCGGAAGAATTGCCGCGCCGGGACCGCTGGCGAACCCAGCATCCGCGCACCAGGCTCCACATCGCGCATGACACCCGATTGCGCCCCTATCTGCGCGCCTTGTCCGATCCGCAAATGCCCCGCGACACCGCTTTGCGCCGCGATTATGGCGAAATCTTCTAGAACCGTGCTCCCCGCGATTCCCGCCTGTGCAATGATGATGCAGCCTTTTCCGACTTGGACGTTGTGCCCGATCTGAACGAGATTATCAATCATCGTACCAGAACCGATGATCGTGTCCGGCCCGGAGCCGCGGTCGACCGTGGAGTTGGCGCCAATTTCGACATCGTCACCGACAATTACCCGGCCGAGTTGCGGAACTTTGATATGGCCGGTCGGGTCGATCGCGAAACCGAAACCGCGCTGACCGATACTCACGCCAGGATGAATAAGGACTCGCGCTCCGACGTGGCAATGACTGAGGGAAGCATTAGCGCCGACGATCGTGCAATCGCCCACCGTAACCGCGTTTTCGATTACGGCGTTCGCACCGATATGACAACGCGACCCGAGGTTCACGCTATCGCCGATAACAGCGCCTGCATCGATCCGACACCCGTCGCCGACCTGAGCCGTGACCGCCACAATTGCCGTTGACGAGATCACCGGCTCCGGCTCCGGTACGGGATAGAAAAGCGCAGCGGCGCGCGCATAAGCCTTATACGGCTCATCCGATATTAAGAGCGCCATGCCGCCGGGTGCTCGATCGGCGAATTTCGCTGCTACGATGCACGCCGCGGCCGCGCTCGCCTCGAAATCGGTGACATATTTTTGATTATCGAGAAAGCTCAGCACGCCGGTTTTCGCATAGTCCAAGGGACCGACGTCACAAAGCTCAATGTCCGGATCGCTTCCGACACTGACTTCCGCCCCTATTTCCGCTGCCAAGGCGCCAAGTCGGAAGGGCCCCTGTCGTGTAAAAAACCGCGGATCGGCCATCGCTTATTGTACTTTCGGGACCTGCAAGCGCGGTGTCTGGGGTGCGGACTTGGCATTGCTCACCGGTTCCACAACCTTGACTTCCGGTAGCACCTTATTGAGCCGTGCCGTTGCCTGCGCGGTTATGACAAGTTTCGAATCCGAAAAAAGGACATTCCCGCGCCCCGGACCTGCATCGACGACAAGGTTAGCGCCCATCTCATGCGCCATATCTCGTAAAATTTTCGCTAGCTTCGCTTCGACCTTCAAAATGCTCTGACCCAACATCAGGTCCAGCTTCCTTTGTTCGGTCTGTATATCCCTGCGGTACCGCTGCACCCTAAATTGAAACTCGCGCCTTTTTTGCTTATAGACATCGGCAGATAACACCGTGCGTTGCCGCTCCAATTCTTGTTTGACCGCTTCAAGATCCGCCGTATCCTTGGCAATTTCCTTTTGAATTCTCTTATGCCGTGCATTGATCTGCTTGATAATGCCTTTGCCGGCGAGCGACTCCTCTACTGCGCGCTTGAAGTCGATTACAGCGACAACGGGCGCAGGCAAAACAATCGCCGGTGCGGCTTTTTGGCTATGCGCCGTTGCAACGGGCAAAACAAGCGCTGCGACTACCAAGACGATTGAAGGAAAACGTCCAATTCTCAAACTATACATAGATGTAATTCCATAACTCGTTGCGGCCCAAAACCACAGAGAAGCGCTTCGTGATAAGCGTACTAGAACCTAGTGCCAAAATTGAAACGGAAATTTTCTGTTTCGTCGAAATCTTCTTTTAGGATGGGTACTGCAAGATCAAGCCGTACAGGACCGAACGGAGACCGCCACGCCACGCCGATGCCGGCAGCCCACCGTATGCTACCGGTATCCGCTATCACCGAATCTTCGAAGTCCAGATCGGTAAGGCTGCCGGCATCGGTAAAGATCGCGCCGTTGATGCCCAGTTGCTTGGGCAGGCCGAGTGGAAATATCATTTCGACCGTACCCGAATATACAAGCTTTCCGCCTAGCGCATCATCGGTAGATATGTCGCGTGGACCGACACCGCCATTGGCAAAGCCGCGCAGCTTGTCGCCGCCGAGGAAAAACCGGTCGCTGATACGTACATCGTCGTCGCCAAGACCAAAGATGTAACCGAAATCGGCGCGCGTGCTAACAAACCAATCCTGGGCTATATCAAAATAGTAGGTACCAGTCACGCGGGACTTTAGATACGAAATATCGCCACCCAGCCCCGCAACATCGTTCGACAACCGAACGATATATCCATCGGTAGGTACGATCTTCGAATTGCGCCGATCATATGTAAGGTCCTGGCCGACGACGGACACGAAGTCGGTACCCTCCTCAATTTTAATGAACACGGAAGCGTCGTTTTCAACGTCAGCGACTTCGTCGCGCCGTAGCGTGTAGCGTACGCGTTGCCTCAAATTTTCAGCCAAGACGTAGCCAAGGCGGAGGCGGCCTCCGGTGGAAATCGATTCGAACTCGCTGACATTTGTCGACGCCGAATGAAAACCATCGACACCCGCCGACAGTTCCTTTTCCAAAAAATACGGCTCGGTGAACCCAACGTCGAAATTCTGTCTTCTTGCCGCAACCGTAATCAATGCACGCAGGTCTTGCCCTCTACCCAACAAATTTCGCTCACGGATACGTAGATCGACCAGCGGCCCGTTCTGGGACGAGAAGCCAGCGCCGACGCTCAACTCGCCCGTCGACTGCTCGGCGACATCGACTTTGACAATCGTCTTATCCGCTTCGCTACCCGGAACGTTATTGACATCGACTCCCGAAAAATAACCTAGGTTCTGAATTCGCGACCGTGAACGACGCAGCTTGGTCGAGTTGAAGGCGTCTCCTTCCACAACTTGGAATTCACGTCGTATGACCTTATCCAGAGTCCGAACATTACCCCCGATATCAATCCTCTCGATAAAAACGCGCGGGCCCTCTTGAACGACAAAATTGATATCGATTGTCCGCTTTTTTCTGTCGCGCTTTACGTTCGGTAGAACGGAAACAAATGCAAAGCCCAAAGATCCAACGGCATTGGAAAGCGCCACGACCGTGTCATCGACCGCTTCCGAATCGTACCAATCGCCCTTTTCAATTTCGATGACTTGTTTAATATCCTTGGATTTTACATCCTTGATTTTAGATTCAATCGTCAACGCATTGAATGCGTAACGTTTTCCCTCTTCGATGGTAAACGTAACGAAAAAATCTTTCCGGTCTGGTGTCAATTCCGCCACTGCGGAAACAACTCTGAAATCGGCGTAGCCGTTGCGCAAATAGTGCCGGCGAAGCAGTTCGCGGTCGAATGTCAATCGGTCGGGATCGTAAGTGTCGTCGGAACTTAAAAATCGGTACCACCGGGTTTCTGATGTTTGGATAATTTCGCGAAGCGCGCGATCGGAAAACTCCCTGTTGCCGATAAAACTGATCCGGCGAATCCCCGTGAGCGGTCCTTCTTCGATTTCGAATACCAGGTCGACCCGATTCTGCGGCAATTGCACGACCTTCGGTTCCACCGAAGCCGCGAAACGTCCCGTTCGCCGATAAACATCCAGGATCCGTTTCACGTCATTTTGTACGCGCGTTCGCGTATAAACGATACGGGGTCGCAGCTGGACCTCGTTTTTCAGAGTTTCCTCTTCGAGTTCCTTGTCACCCTCGAAGGCAATCCGGTTAATGATAGGATTTTCGACAACCCGGACAAATAGGACATCGCCTTCGCGCCGCAATGTCACGTCTGCGAACAAACCTGTCGAAAAAAGACCTTTGAGCGACTCGTTCACCCGATCGGAGTCGAGCGGATCGCCTTCCTTGATGAGCATATAGGACCGGACTGTCTCCGGTTCGATGCGCTGGGTACCTTCCACCACGATTTCCGCGACCACCGGAAGTCCGGGACGAATGGGTGCAGACCGTCGCGGGATCGGAAGCGACGATCCGCCTCGCGGAGACGGCGGAACGATCGTTGGTCCGGACTGCGCATAAGCGGGCATCCAAAGCAGAAGGGCGCTCAACAGCAGCGCCCCGACAGCCGATATCCGCGCAACAACCCTCAACAGAGTCCCCCCAATCGCTTTCTCAGAGAGAAATACAAATATAGTTTAGAAATAACAGCGGAATATACTCAGTATATCGTTAGTAAAAACAAATACCATGAGACTCAATACCAGCACCAGCCCAATTCTAAACCCATACTCCTGCGTTCGTTCCCCTAAAGGACGCCCACGCACCGCTTCGCAAGCAAAAAACAACAAATGGCCGCCATCCAGCAAAGGAATAGGGAAAAGATTGATCAACCCCAAACTAATCGACAAGACCACCATCCACGAGACCAATTCCACCAGACCGAGTTTCCAGACCGCGCCAGATACTTGGGCAATTTTAATTGGTCCGCCCAACTCATCGGCCGACCGGGATCCAACGATAACCTGAGAAACCGTCAACAAGCTGCTTACGGAAACATTCCATGTTTCCTTTACCGCCTGCCATAACGCAGCCGCCGGGCCAAATTGCCGAAATTCGCGTCTTTCGATCTGTTTCGGCCTAATGCCGAGATAACCAATCTTCTTGGGTTTGCAATCTTTATCCTGAACTTCAAGGACCGAAGGCATAACCGGGAGAGAAATTTCAGCCCCGCCGCGATCGACCACAACGTCAATCGATTTAGCAGGGTTTTCCCTGACAATTCTGCGGACGTCCAAAAAATCTTCGACCGTTTCACCGCCGATCCGTATGATCAGATCACCGTCTTGCAGACCAGCTTTCTTGGCGACGCTGTCCTCGGAAAATCCGCCGATTTTCGCCGGCGTCACCCGCGCGATGCCAAGTTGACCGACGCGCACGATACTCCCTGTGATATCACGCATTTCGTTCGACTTGGGCGTGACATCGAGTGCTACCTCTGAGCCATTCCGGACGATGACAATTTCCATCGACTTGTCGGGATTCATGCGCACGATCTGCTGAACGTCCTCAAAACGCTCGATAGCTATGCCGTCGAGCCGGACGATTAAATCTCCCGGTTTAAGGCCAGCCTCCTCTGCCGCGCTGCCAGGATTAATCTTGTTGAATGTTGCCGGCGTAAATGCTTGCCCCTTGAACCCGAAGAGACAGCCAAGGACGATGATCGCAAATAAAAAGTTTGCGGCGGGCCCGGCAAATACGATACTTGCTCTTGCAGCAAGGGATTTATAACGAAACGAAACCCGTCTTTCGGCGGACGTGAGCGGCCGCGGGACTTCATCGTCGCCGCTAGTTTCGCCTTCGCCAAACATTTTTACATAGCCGCCAAGCGGTATCGCGCTGATTTTCCAGCGCGTATCGGCCTTGTCGTTCCAGCCGAAGATTTCCGGCCCGAAGCCGATCGAGAAGACTTCCACCCGCACGCCGCACCGGCGCGCGACCCAGTAGTGTCCCAGCTCGTGCACGAAAACCAGCACGGTCAAAACGACCAGGAACGGCAGCAGATTGCTCCAAAATCCGACGAAAATTTCCACTATTATGTCCGTATGTTAGCTGGTTGCGCGGGCGTCGAGATGTTCGGTGGCAATCCGGCGCGCTTCGCTGTCGAACGCCCGCACATCGTCGAGCGTGTTCATCGCGCTATGCGAGTATTGAATGAGCACATCCTCCACGATCGCTGCGATGTCAAGAAAGCCGATGCGGCCGGATAGAAACCCCTCGACCGCAATTTCGTTTGCCGCGTTCAAAACAGTTGGGGCGCTACCGCCTTTCTTCAAGACGTCGCGCGCCAGCCGAAGCGCCGGAAACCGCTCAGGGTCGGGCGCTTCGAAGGTTAGTTTAGCCATGGCGGCCAAATCCAGGCGTTCTTGAGGAGATTTCATGCGCGCCGGCCAAGCCAGCGCAAAGGCGATCGGCGTCCGCATATCGGGGGTGCCGAGCTGCGCCAATACCGACCCGTCGACATAGGCGACCATACTGTGAATCACCGATTGCGGATGAACCAGCACATCGATGCGATCTTCAGGGATGTCGAACAGATGATGCGCTTCGATGATTTCCAAGCCTTTGTTCATCATCGTTGCTGAATCGACTGAGATTTTCGCGCCCATATCCCAATTCGGATGCGCAACGGCTTGTTCCGGCGTCACCGTTCGCATCGCTTCCCTATCGAAATCGCGAAAGGGGCCGCCCGAGGCCGTCAAGATCAGCTTGTCTACCGCTTCGCGCCGATCGAAATCGAACACCTGAAAGATGGCGTTGTGCTCCGAGTCGACCGGCAACAGGACGGCGCCGTTGCGCTGAATTTCATCGACCATCAGAGCGCCGGCGCAAACCAAGCATTCCTTGTTCGCCAATCCCACCATCGCACCGCGGTTAACCGCCGCCAAGGTTGGCGCCAACCCGGCGGCGCCGACGATCGCGGCCATCACGAAATCCGCCGGTCGGCCAGCGGCAGCGACAATCGAATCCGGCCCGGCGGCGACTTCTATCCCGCTTCCGGCAAGGCCGGCCTTTAATACGCGGTAACTTTCATCGTCGCTGATCGCGACGTATCGCGGCTTTACGCTTTTGGCTTGTTCGATGAGCAAGTCGACATTGCGGCGCGCCGTAAGCGCTTCGACGACATAACCTTCTGGATTGCGTTCGATAAGATCGATCGTGCTAGAACCTACGGAGCCCGTCGAACCCAAAATGGTAACGGACCGCGGTGCCGAAGTGGCGTCTTGCACCATTATTGCCATTCGAGCGGACTCCCACCTGCAATCCACGTCATAAGAGCCGTCACTGGGGCCACCGTCAAGAACCCATCCAGTCTATCGAGAACGCCACCGTGACCGGGAATGATATTGCTGGAATCCTTGACTCCCAATCGCCGTTTTACCGTTGATTCGATCAGGTCTCCAAGCTGAGCGACAACTGCGAACGCACCGCTGGACAACGCGATCCACCAAAACGCGCTTCCCCCCGTTAGGGTAAGCACGAATGTCCCTGATAGAGCCGCACAAACAACGCCGCCAGCCAGTCCAGCCCAGGTTTTCGAAGGGCTTATCCGGGGCGCCAGTTTTGGACCGCCGATGGTGCGGCCCGCAAAATAGGCTCCGATATCGGTCGCGATCACGACCGCGACCATCCAGAAAAACAGCGCGCGTCCTGCTTCGTCCGCGAAACGCAGCCACACTATCGCCAACAGGGCTAGCGAAATATAGACAACGCCGGTTGGCAGCAATCTCGGCGCCTCGGAACGATTGATTCGGCCGAACACCGCGATGAAGATTGCTCCGGCGATGACAAAAGCAAACGTTTCCCGGATTAGCCCCACATAAGAGAGCACTACCGACAAAAAAATCGTCGCTATGACAAGAAACCGCATGACGGTCGCAGCGCGGCATAGTTTCGACAATTCCCAACCCATGGCGATCGCAATCAGGGCGACCATGCCGCCGAAATACCATCCACCGAACCAGATCGCGGCCGTTGCCAGCGGTAGGATGACCGCCGCCGACAAAACGCGCAAAGTTAATTCGGAGACTTCAGATTGAGCCAACGGCTGCGCCATAACGTCGCTCGCGGCTGTTGAACTCACAGATCGCGCGGCGCAAATCCTCGCTCGAGAAATCCGGCCATAGCGTGTCCAGGAAGACGAACTCTGTGTAAGCGACCTGCCACAGCAAGAAATTGCTTATGCGCTGTTCCCCGCTCGTACGGATCAGCAAGTCGGGATCGGGAATATCTGCCGTCAAAAGATAGCGCCTGACCATATCGACGCCGATTTCCGAAGGATCGAGACGCTTATTGGCGGCATCGCGCGCGATCGCCTGGACCGCGGCGGCTATTTCCTGCCGGCCGCCATAGCTCAGCGCCAGAACGAGAGTCAGGCCTAAATTGCCGGCCGTAGTCCGTTCCGCCTCCTCGATGAGGCCGATAATGTCCGACTCGAAACGGCTCCGATCGCCGATCATCAGCAGGCGGACATTCTTGCTATGCAGTTCAGCGATCTCCGAGCGGAGATAAAGACGTAGCAGCGCCATGAGGTCGCCGATTTCCCGCTTCGGACGACTCCAGTTCTCCGACGAGAATCCGAACAGCGTCAGATACGAAACGCCGTATTCGCCTGCCGCTTCGACCGTACGGCGTACCGCTTCGGCGCCGCTTTTATGTCCCATCGCCCGCGGCAAGCCGCGCGACTGCGCCCATCTGCCGTTGCCATCCATGATTATGGCAACATGCACCGGCGGTGTCAGGTCATTGGTTTTTTTGATCGCCGATTCCATGCGTCAAACCTGCATGATTTCCTGTTCTTTTGCGTCGAGCGAGGCATCGATATCCTTGATATGGGCATCGGTAATATCCTGGATTTCGTCGGCGTACAAATGCTGGTCGTCCTGCGACAACTCCCCGGCCTTCTCCATTTTCTTGATCCGGTCCATGCCGTCGCGCCGGACATTGCGTACCGCGACACGTGCCTGTTCGGCATATTGTCCGGCGACCTTCGACAATTCGACGCGGCGTTCCTCGCTGAGATCCGGAATCGGTATCCGGATCATGTTGCCTTCCGTCTGAGGGTTTAAACCGAGACTAGATTCCAAGATGGATTTTTCGACCGCCTTCACCAGGCTTTGATCCCATACTTGTACCGTAAGTAGCCTCGGTTCCGGGACACTGATCGTACCGACCTGATTCATCGGCATTTGCGAATCGTAGGCATTTACATTCAGCGGTTCGAGCAAGGCCGTCGAGGCGCGTCCGGTTCGCAAACCGGCAAACTCCCGGTTCAGGGCATCTATGGCTCCGTCCATCCGGCGTTCGATATCCGATAAGTCAGCTTCCGCCATCGTTCCGCTCCTCCTTAAAGTTCTACCAGCCAGCTATGAAACTATCGTGTATTTTCCTCCGCCCTTCGCGACGTCGATGAAGGCGTCGGCATTGTGTATCGAAAAGACGAGAATCGGAATATTGTTTTCACGCGCGAGCGAAACCGCAGCCGCATCCATGACCTTCAGATCCTTCGACAGAACCTCAAGATAGCCCAAACGATCGTATCTTTCGGCGTTGGGATCGATCTCCGGATCGGCGCTGTAGACTCCATCGACCTTGGTCGCCTTCAGGAGTGCATCGCACCCCATTTCAGACGCGCGCAACGCCGCCGCCGTATCGGTCGTAAAGAACGGGTTCCCGGTACCCGCAGCAAAGATCACGATCCTGCCCTTTTCCATATGTCGGACCGCGCGCCGCCGGATATAGGGTTCGGAAACCGATTGCATCGGTATCGCTGAAAGTACGCGCGTTTGAACTCCGATCCCTTCCAGCGCGCTTTGCATGGCCAGAGCGTTCATGACGGTGGCGAGCATTCCCATGTAATCGGCGCTCGCCCGATCCATTCCCGCGGAAGCGCCGGATACGCCGCGAAAGATGTTGCCGCCGCCGACGACGATGCAGACTTCCACGCCCATTTCGGAGACGGTCTTGATTTCGCTTGCGATCCGATCGACGGTACCGGAGTCGAGACCGAACTCCCGCTCGCCCATCAGCGCTTCGCCGGAAAGCTTCAGAAGGACGCGACGGTATTTCGGGTTGGCCTTATCCGGCATCTTGTCCCTTCCAGCTCGGCTAGCTCAGACTTAGCGGGTTAACCTGCAAGCGTTGCCGCAACTTCGTCGGCTAAACTTTCTTCCACTTTTTCAATGCCTTCACCTAAGGCATAGCGAACGAACCCTTTCAGTTCGACCGGGGTGCCAAGGTCCGTAACGGCGTTCTCCAAGACCCTCGACACTTTTGTTTCGTTGTCGATCACGAATACCTGCTCCAACAAGGCGACCTCTTCGTAATATTTGCGAAGGCGCCCTTCGACCATTTTTTGGATGATCTCCTCCGGCCTGCCGCTCTCCCGGGCCTGCGCCGACAAGACGTCGCGCTCGCGCGCCAAACTGTCCGCGTCGATATCGGTTACGGCAACGACCGTAGGCCTTGCGGCGGCGATATGCATGGCGAGCTGCTTTCCAAGCGCTTCCAACGGGCCGGCATCACCTTCAGACTGCAGCGCCACGATTACGCCTATTTTTCCAATTCCGCTGCCAAGCGCAGCATGAACGTAAGAGACGACCACGCCATGATCGACGGACAACGCGTCGCAGCGTCGCAACGCCATATTCTCGCCGATCGTTGCAATCTGGTGGGTCAGCTCTTCAGCAACATTCCGCTCCGACTCAGGGTAGTCCGCCGCGGAAAGCGCGTCGATCGAGCCACCGCTCGTCAGCACGAGCGCCGTAACATTCCGGACAAACCTCTGGAAGTCGTCGTTGCGCGCCACGAAGTCGGTCTCAGCGTTGACCTCGACCACAGCACCGGTCTTCCCCTCAACCACAACACCGACAAGTCCTTCCGCCGCAACGCGGCCCGCCTTCTTCGCGGCCATCGAAAGGCCTTTTTTGCGCAACCAGTCAACGGCCTCTTCAACATCGCCGCCTGTTGCCGTTAGCGCCTTCTTGCAGTCCATCATTCCAGCGCCGGTTTTGTCGCGCAACGTCTTAACGAGCGCCGCTGTAATGTTCGCCATTCCTTAAACCTCTATCTTAGATATGCGCGTTCAGTACTTTGAAACCAGCGCATATCACGTAGTACAAATTCGCCCTTATGCGCTCTGCTTTTCCTCCGCAGGCGCCGCTGCACCTTCCTCGGGCGCGGCTTCCTTGGGCGCGGCTTCCTTGGGCGCGGCTTCGGCGGCAGGTTCCGCTGCTTCGGAGGCGGCAGGCTCCGCCGCCTCGGATGCGGCCTCCGCGGCAGGCTCCGCCGCCTCGGGTGCGGCCTCCGCCGCAGGTTTCGTTACCTCGGCAACGGCGGCTTCTTTTTTTCCAGCCGTTTCAGCTTCCGGCAGCGTTTCGACTGGTGCATTCGCCTCTTCGCCGATGTCGACACCGGTCGACAACAGTTCCGCTTGAAGTCCGTCGAGAACCGAGTCGGCAACCAGATCGCAATACAGGGTTATCGCACGCATCGCGTCGTCGTTGCCCGGAACCGGATGAGTGATACCGCGCGGATCGGAGTTACTATCCAGAATGGCAACCACGGGAATGCCGAGCTTCTTCGCTTCTGCGACCGCAATCGCTTCCTTGTTGGTGTCGACAACGAACAGGATGTCAGGAAGGCTTCCCATCTCCTTAATGCCGCCGAGCGCCCGCTCCAGCTTGTTCCCCTCCGCCGTCAAACGCAGCAATTCCTTTTTGGTGAGGCCGATTTCCTCTTCGGCAAGCTGCTCTTCGATATCGCGTAAGCGTTTAATAGAATTGGAAATAGTCCGCCAATTGGTCAGCATACCGCCGAGCCAGCGATGGTTGACATAGTACTGGCCGCAACGTATCGCCGCGGTAGAGACGATCTCTGTCGCCTGCCGTTTCGTGCCCACGAAAAGCACTCGGCCGCCGCCCGCGGCGACCTCGCGTATCGCTTCCATGCCGCGCTGCAACATCGGCACCGTTTGTTCCAAATCGATGATATGAATGCCGTTCCGCTGGCCGAAGATGTAAGGCCCCATAAGCGGGTTCCATCGACGGGTGGTATGGCCAAAGTGAATGCCAGCCTCAAGCAGCTGGCGCATCGTAAATGTCGGCATTGCCATGGTCGTATCCTTTACCGGTTATTCCGCCGCGGGCGAAAGCCGGTTACCCGGCACCGGAGCGGCCACTGCCCTAATCGACAGCAGGCGCAAACCCGCGTGAGAGATGGCCAGCGGTATAAAGCCAATTTCCCGGCCTTGCAAGGGTTTAACGCGGGGAAAGGAAACCGCAAACGCGGCGACGAAAACCGAACGGCCGACTACATGTCCTGAACGTCGATTACCCCCGGTATCGCCTTTACCGCAGAGCGAACGGCGACCGAAATCGCATAACCCTGCGGCAAGTCCATTTCGATCTCCCGGTCGCCCGTCTCGAGCATGAGCCGGACTTTTCCGGGCCCATGCTCGCCATGTTCGCGGAAAACCGTCGCCAGGCTGTCGAGCGGCGCCTCGTCGCGCACGAACACGCACAAGCCCGCCGCCGCTTTAACTGCCGCCTCATCCAACGGCTGTACATCCTGCGCCGTTAGGCGGAATCCGTCATTCCAGCGCTGCAGGTCGACGACGACGATCAGCGGCGCACCGGATTCCAGTAACTCCCGGCTCACCGCGAGCGCTTCGGAGAAGACGGTCACTTCGAACGAACCGCTGGCGTCCGACATTTGCACGAACGCCATCTTCGCGCCGCGCGAAGAAGTCGTGAACCGTCGCGAAGAAACGATCCCTGCGAGCTTGATCCGCCCCTCGCTCATCCGACCGGACGTAACCGACGCCCATTCGACGACACCCAGCTTCTCGCAGGTCTTGCGGTATGACGCGAGCGGGTGAGACGACAAGTAAAAACCGACGGACTCGAATTCCTGCTGCAGCCGTTCCTGGACCGCCCAATCGTCCATTTCCGGCAATGGGGGAATGACCGCCGCCGTATCCTCGACGCCGAACAGGTTGACCTGCTTGCTTTCCCTGTCGTTCTGCGCCGCATTTGCATGGCGGACCAGCGTTTCCACGGCCTCGAACAGTTGCCTGCGATTGGGATTAAGGCTGTCGAAGGCGCCCGCACGGATCAAATTCTCGACCTGGCGTTTGTTCAGCACGCTGGTGTCGAGCCGCCCTGCAAAATCGAAAACAGATTCATAGAGCCCGTTTTCAGTGCGTTCTCGAACCACCGCGTCCATCGCCCCAGCGCCGACATTCTTCAATGCAGCCAATGCGTAGCGGACGGCACTCTCGGTCTCGCTTACCTTTTCAACGGCGAAACCGACCTCGGACTTAATGATGTCGGGGGGCAGAAGCGCGATGCCCGTGCGATCGAGTTCCGCCCGGAAAAGGCCCAGCTTGTCGGTATTTCCCATATCCTCGCTCATCGAGGCGGCGAAAAACTCGACCGGATAATTGGCTTTCAGATAGGCCGTCTGGTAGGCGACGAGCGCATAGGCCGCCGCATGCGACTTGTTGAAACCGTAACCGGCGAACTTGGCGACTTGATCGAAAATTCGGCCCGCAAGGCCCTCGTCAACGTCGTTCGCCACGGCGCCTTCTACGAAATTCTGGCGCTGCGCATCCATTTCCGCTTGAATCTTCTTGCCCATGGCGCGGCGCAATAGATCGGCGCCGCCAAGGCTGAAACCGGACAGGATTTGCGCGATCTGCATCACCTGTTCCTGATAGATCATGATGCCGTAGGTTTCCTTGAGGATCCCTTCAAGCGATGGATGAAGATAGTCGGACGTTTCTTCGCCGTGCTTACGCTTGATGAAACTCGGTATGTTGTCCATCGGACCGGGACGGTACAGCGCCACGACGGCGATGATGTCCTCGAACCGGTCGGGCCGCAGTTTTTTCAGGACATCGCGCAGCCCCGAGCTTTCCAGCTGGAACACACCGGTCGTATCGGCGCGGCACAGCATTTCAAAGGTCTTGGCGTCATCGAGCGGTAATTGATCCAACGCGATATCCACGCCACGCTCCTGCAGGCGCCGCACGGTGCTGGACAGCACGGTGAGGGTCTTGAGGCCGAGGAAATCGAACTTCACCAGCCCGGCCTGTTCGACATATTTCATGTTGAATTGGGTGACCGGCATGGACGACCGGGAATCCCGATAGAGCGGCACCAGTTCGTGCAGCGGCCGGTCGCCGATGACCACGCCGGCGGCGTGGGTCGAAGCGTGCCGGTACAATCCTTCCAACTTCAAAGACGTGTCGACCAGCCGGCCGACCGAAGGATCCTCGGTCCGCATTTCCTGCAACATTGGCTCGTCTTCGAGCGCTTGCCTCAAACTTACCGGGTTGGCCGGATTGTAGGGCACCAGCTTGCTGATGCGGTCGACCTGGCCGTACGGCATCTCGAGGACGCGGCCGACGTCGCGCAGCACGGCCCGCGCTTCCAGCTTCCCGAACGTGATGATCTGCGCGACGCGGTCGTGACCGTATTCGTTCTGAACGTAGCGGATAACGTCGTCCCGCCGGTCCTTGCAGAAATCAATATCGAAATCCGGCATCGACACGCGTTCAGGATTGAGGAAGCGTTCGAACAGCAAACCGAAACGCGACGGATCGAGGTCGGTAATCGTCAGGGCCCAGGCGACAACCGACCCGGCGCCGGAACCGCGTCCCGGACCAACTGGAATTTCTTCGGTTTTCGCCCATTGGATGAAATCGGCGACGATCAGGAAATAACCGGAAAATCCCATCTGCACGATGACATTCAGCTCGTAATCCAGGCGTTCGCGATAGGGCTTTGCGGTTTCTTCGCGTTCCGCTTCGTTCTGCGCCTCCGTGTAAACCTGCCGTTCGAGACGCTGCTCCAGCCCTTCCGCCGCCATCTCACGCAAGACTTCTTCCTCGCCGCGTCCATCGAGCTTCGGATAGGTCGGCAGGATCGGATCCCGTGTATCGGGCATGTAGGCGCAGCGTTGCGCAACGACGAGGGTGTTGTCGATCGCTTCGGGCAGATCGGCGAACAGTTCGCGCATCTCCTCCGGCGACTTGAAATAGTGCTCCGGCGTGACCCGTCGCCGGTCGGCCCGCGACACCGTCGCGCCGGCGGCGATGCACATCAGCACGTCGTGCGCCTCGTACATGCCACGATCAGCGAAAAACACTTCGTTCGTCGCGACCAGCGGGATGTTGTGCGCGTAGGCCATTTCGATAAAGGCGGGCTCGATTTGCTCCTCTTCAGGCTGCCCATGACGCATCAGTTCGATGTAAAGGCGGCCATCGAACAGTCTGGCTAATCGCAGCAGCATCTCATCCGCAGCCGGACGCTGGCCTTCGACCAGCAGTCGCCCGACGGCACCCGTCACCCCCCCGGTCAGGGCGATCAGCCCGGCATTGCGGGACTCGAGGTCGTCATAGGAGATCTGTGGCGAATCTTCCGCGGCGGAGCTCAGATAGGAGCGGCTCACCAGATCGAGCAGATTGGCGTACCCTTCGACCGATTGCGCCAGCAGCACGAGCCAATCGCTTGCAAGTCCACCACCGCCATGTACGCCCGTGTCTTCCCGTTGAACGGCGATCTGACATCCGATGATCGGCTGAACGCCGGACTCGCGCGCGGTAAGCGAGAACTCCAATGCACCGAATAGATTGCCGGTATCCGCAACGCCGACCGCAGGCATGTCGTTTTTCACGCAAAGTGCCGCCAAATCCGGAATCTTGATCGCGCCCTCGGACAGCGAGAACGCGTCATGCACCCTTAGATGTACGAATTCCGCATGCGGCATACGGATACCCCTGACAATGTTTAGCCAAGCTTAACAGCCCGTTGAAAAAGGCGCTATTGACCGGGTTTCACTCGACGGCGAAACATAACGCGACGAAGGCGGTTTCGCCATCCTCCGAGACGATGAGGACCATCTGAGCGACCAGAACGGCTCCAGCTGGCGCAATAAG
>JAKZTB010000080.1:0-10264 GCA_047517345.1 Alphaproteobacteria bacterium | reverse complement strand
GCCGCCGCCGGCTACAACTTCCGTCTCATCCTCAAATGGATCAGGCTTCTTTGCGCCTTCATCTGGAGATCATGCCTGACAATCCAAGCTCCGATGATAGTTCAATGGAGCTGAAATTCCGTATTCTTCACGACCGACTATTTACCGTCACACCGTCGGCGGCCACTTCGTAGCTGAACTGTTTGACGAAATTTGCCAGCGCCGCGTTGCCCAGGCCGCTCGGCAGCCCGTCGACGCCGACATTGCGGGCGGACGCACCACCGATGCAGACGACCCGGCCGCAGGCCGAGGCGCGGAGGAACGGTAATGCCGCGCGGCAGCAGCGCATCGAGGCAAGCGTCTTGCCGTTGACCCGTTCCATGAGCTGCTCGTCGTTCAAGGTCTCCAGCCGGCCGCCGATATTGGTCGAGGCGTTGTTGACCAGCACGCCGAGTTGCCCGAAGGCATCGCTGGCGGCAGCGACGGCTGCCTCGCAGCCGTCCGCGGTAAACAGGTCGGCCGTGGCGGCCGCAGCTTGCACGCCCTTGCCCTCGATTTCCGCCTTGGCGCTCGCCAGTGCCGCTTCGTCGCGCCCGCAAATGGCCACGTTCGCCCCTTCTCCGGCGAAGGCCAGCGCGATCGCCTTGCCGATGCCCCGATTGCCGCCGGTGACGAGGACGGCCTTCCCGTTTAGCTGCAGGTCGATGGTTCCCACTCCCTGAAATGCGAATTATCGACCGGATTATAAACGCGCGGCCGCGCCGGCGTCGCACGAATTTCCCGCCGGAGTTGGCACGATGTCGGCGGATAGGGTTGAATGGCGCGGTGGCTATTGGCTGGGAAAGAACCGGGAGGAATGGCATGACGCAGAACACCTGCCCCTCGATCCGCGACTGCGCGCAGGCGGTTATCGAAACGATCGCACGCGACAAGGGCGAACTGGAGACCCTCCGCGCCGGACTGCGCGACGCCCTGCGGCCCTTCCTGGCGCGGCCCGACCTTTTCTCGTTGGGCGTGAAGCGGCCGGGAAACCACATCGACAATTCGAAATACCTCTACTACGACGGCGAACTGTCGATAACTCTCGACCAGCTGCCGCAAGCGCTAACGGTGCCGCCGCACGATCACGGGGTTTGGGAGGCGCTATATCTTGTGAAAGGCCGCTTGCGCCACATCGTCTACGACCGGATGGACGACGGATCGGTCGAGGGGCATGCGGCGTTGAAAACGATCGAGGACCGTATCTATGTTCCCGGCGAGATGGCGATGGTGATGCCCCCCGCCGAGATCCACAGTTTCACGGCGCTGGAAGAAGAAATCTTCATTTGCACGGTCGTCGGCGGCAACTACAAGCCGACGCGGCACTATTACAACGCCGACAAGAATACCTACGTCGTCGCCGAAGCCGGTAAGCAGCCGAAGGCGGCCTGATACGGCCAACTCCAGGCGGTTTACACGGATCGGCGCGGGCGCGTAGCCGCGGCGGGCGGCGATCATCTGTGCCTCACGGGCCACCGGGCCGGTATTTGGCAGCGTGAGTTTTATCCCCCTGTCGTTGGAATTTGCGTCGATCTTGAAGCCATGAATTGGATCGAAAGCCCCGCATTGGACGCGTTCGATGCTCCGTCGGGCGAAAGAGTTGACTAAAAGTCAACTGGCAGTTTTGAATTTGTAAAATCTTGAAATATTAAGACTTTTACGCGGTCTTTCCGGCTTGAAAGGCATAAAACACTGGATTTATTCGGTATTTATGCTAAATATGTCCGTACATTCATCGACGCACCGGACCGGGTACGACTTCAACCTTCTGCCAGGTTCTCATATACGGGAGAGGCAGTATGGCGGGTCAAGTCCGCGTGTCGCATATTCTTTTGATGCATGAAGGGTCCGATCGATCGACCGCGACACGGTCGAAGGAAGAGGCCTTGTCGGAAATCGGCAGCATCAAGGAAAAAATTGCCAGCGGTGAGGATTTTGCGGCGCTCGCGGGCGCTCATTCCGATTGCCCGTCCGGCAGGGACGGCGGAGATCTCGGGTTATTCTCACCGGGCGCGATGGTGCCGGAATTCGATGAAGTGGCATTCAAGCTTGAGGTAGGGGCCGATAGCGACGTGGTGACGACGCCTTTCGGCTACCACTTGCTGCGGCGCACTGGCTGAGAACGGTCGGTCAATACAATGGACTTAAACCTAGGGAGTTGACGGGGTCGAACCTGTCGTAACGGCGGGACAGCCTCATAGGAGCGATATGAGCGATATAGCCTTACCGACGAAAGAAGAAGAACACTTTAGCCCGACGCAAAAGGTTCGCAAGTGCCTGCTTTGCAGCACGCATTTCGAAAGCGAATGGGCCGGGGAGCGGGTTTGCAAAAAATGCAAGGCGACGGCGGCCTGGCGGCAGGGTTAAGCGGCCGAAACGCTTCCCAAGTACCCGAATAGCGAATTGCTTCGGAGCCTTAGAGCAAATCAGGATTGATGGGAATCGCCGTAGGCGATTGTCATTTGTCCTGTTTCTTTGCTCTATTTATCAAGAGCGAGCGGATTCACAGGATTGATGCCCTGCATCAATCCTGATCCGGTCTAGTCTCCGAAGCGCGTATTGACGCCTAGGATCAGCGCGCGCCGAAGGTAAATGTGTTGCCGGGCTCTTCGCCATATTCGCGCGTGCGCCACAGGCGTCCCACCATGTCGTACAGATGGGGTGCGGCCGCACAAACCTGTTCGAAATCGGCCTCCGACAGATCGAGTCCCGCCTGGACGACGGCGGCGGATACCCTGTCGCGATAGGCGTCATCGACAGCGGGCGCCGGCGTCGGCGATTCCACGAGCGGTTCCGCGGCGCCAACGTCGGGCCGCTTATCCCGCCACGGCGTCGCTTTCTCATAGGCATGCGCTGCGCGTAAAACCGTCGCCTCGTCGAACGGCCGGCCGATGATCTGCATGGATAGCGGCAAGCCGGATTGACTAAACCCGGCGCATTGCGCCAACGCGGGTCCGCCGGTGACGTTGAAAGGCGTCGCGATCGACGGTTTCTGCCAGAAGGCGACGGTTTGATGGCTGCCGAGCCGGCCAGCCGGCCCGTAGACGCCCGCGGTCACGAGCAGGTCGTATTTTTCGTAAAGCGGCCTCATCTCTTGCAACATGACACGGCGTTCGCGCTGCGCGTTGACGTAATCCGCCCCGGTTATCAGGCAGGCCGGCAGGACCCGGCCGCGGAAATCGCTTCCGAACTCGTGCGGCCGCGCCCGTAGTTCCGGCGCATGGATCGCGAATAGCTCCGACTCTGCAATCGTCACCTTGACGTCGTAATAGTCCTGCATCGGCCGCATGCGCGCGTCCTCGAGCGTCGCTCCAAGCCCGCGCAGAACGTCGAGCGCCGCTTCCATGGCGGTGCGTACTTCTTCGTTGGCCGGCAAATTCTCTTCCCAGAAGTGGCGAATGACACCGATACGCAGACCACGGATATCGCCGGTCAAGGCAGCGCGGTAATCCGGCACCGTGATCGATGCGCTGGCCGGATCGGTCGGATCGTGGCCGGCGAGCGCCTGCAGCATGATCACGCAATCTTCAACCGTCCAGGTCATCGGACCGCAATGGTCGAACGTATAGGAATTGGCGATCACGCCGGCGCGGCTGACCAGGCCGTAGGTCGGTTTTAGCCCGACGATACCGCACAGGCAGGCGGGGTTGCGGATCGAACCGCCCGTATCCGAGCCCATCGCGCCTTTGAGCAGACCGGCGGCAACGGCGGCGCCGGAGCCGCTCGACGATCCGCCCGTCACGTGGTCCGGATTCCAAGGGTTGCGCGCCGGCGGCCAAGGCAGATCGAACGACGGCCCGCCATGGGCGAATTCATGGGTGGCGAGCTTACCGAGCAGAATGCCGCCTGCATCGAAGAGTTTCGCCGTCGTCGTCGCGTCCCGTTCGGGCACGTTGTCGATCAGGATCCGGGAATGTGCGGTCGTCGGGATTCCGGCCGTGTTGTAAATGTCCTTCAAGCCGAACGGGATGCCGTGCAGCGGGCCGAGATAGTCGCCGGCGGCGATGGCCGTCTCGGCCGCGCGGGCTCGGTCGAGGGCCGCATCGGCGGTCACCGTGATGAATGCGTCGAGGCTCGAGCCGACATTGTCTATTCGCTGCAGGCAATCTTCAATGACAGCGACCGGCGACAATTCGCCTTTTTCGATCAGCGCCGCCGTTTCCGCGATCGTCAGCGCCCAGACTTCATCACTCATGGCATACTGCTCCTACAAATCGATATCGATCCAAAGCGGTTGATGGTCCGAACCTACGGCCGCAGCATCGACCCGAACGTTGCGGATCCGATCCGCCAGCCCAACGCTGACGAAAGCGTAGTCAATGCGCCGATTTCCACGTGGCTCGAATTTGGTATGTCCCTCCGCCGGATCGCCGCCGCTATAAATCCAAGCGTCGACATAGCCGTCTCGCTCTGTGATCCGGCCGTACTTTTTGTCGTGAGCCCCCGCCAACCCGGCATAAGCCGCTTCGTCTGGGGTCATGTTGAAGTCGCCCAGCAGTATCGACTCCGTCGGCATGACCGGCGGTACGCCGTTCTCTCGCCAGTTCGCGTGGACACCCGACAGAACGCCGCCATCGCGGCCCGCTGCTTTTTGCAGGTCGCGCAGCCACTCGGCCTGTGCAATCCGTTCCGGTTCTGCGGCATGGGCCAAGTGTACCGACGCGATGCGCACGGGCGCTTCGGGAAACCCGATGACTCCGTCGAGCATCGTTCTCTGGAGACTGAGTTGCGTATGGAAGTTCATTTTCGGTAGGAGGTGATTGCGCGAGGATAGGATCGGATACCGCGACAACAGCATATTCCCGAATTGGCGCCGTCGGTTATGTAGCTTGCCGGTGCGATCTTTATAACTCGCGTCGAGTTCGACGCCGGGTCCATACACCCAATAATACTCGGCCATCCGTTCGGTTATGCCGTCGACCTGGTCGACCATGTCGGACCGAGTCCAAAAGCGGTCGACTTCCTGCATCGCAATGACGTCGGCGTCGGCGATCTCGTTAACGATGCGGTCGATATCGACCCGACCGTCCTTCCCGGTGCCATATTGAATATTGTAGCTGACCAGTCGCATGCGAAACGTCGCTCCCCGATAAATACACTACACGAACAGGCTGAAAAGTATGTATCGACACAATGTTCCTCTATCGGGACCGGCGCTATGCGTGTGCATCCAAGTCACGATATAATCGTCTCGTAACTTCACTAAAGCTTAAGAAAACAAGGTTAGCAAAAACGAACATAGATATCGGAGAACCGCCATGGCTCTGCGGACAGATGTGCTTAAGGATGAAATCATCGAAAAAGTCGTCGAAGCCGTCCAAACGAGAATGATCGGCAAAAAGGCAGCATTCGCCGAATCGTTCGTCCGCCGATTTTTCGAAAACGTTGCGCCCGGTGACATCGTTTCCGAAGAGACCGAAGATCTATATGGCGCTGCGTTGTCGCTTTGGGGTTTCGCGGCGAGCCGTAAACCGAAAACCGCCAAGGTCCGCGTCTACAATCCGGGCTTCGACCAGCATGGCTGGCATTCGACCCATACGGTCGTTGAAATCGTCCACGACGATATGCCGTTCCTGGTCGATTCCGTGTCGGCGGATTTGAACTATCAGGGCATCACCATCCATCAGCTGATTCATCCGATTTTCGCGGTCGAGCGGAGTAAAGACGGCAAGGCCTTGTCCATGGCGGCGGTGATGGCCGACGGCAATGGCGCGGTTCGCGAATCCTGCATCCACATTCAGATCGACGAGCAGCCGACCGAGATGGTGCGGAAAGACATCGAAACGCGGTTGCGCGGCATCCTGTCGGATGTTCGGGCTGCGGTCGGCGACTGGCTGTCGATGCGGCAGAAGATCTTGGATGAGCTGGATCGGCTAAAGAAAAAGCCGCCGGAAAACGTGGCGAAGGCGGAGCGGGACGAAGTGTCTGCCTTCCTCGCCTGGCTGTATGACGATCATTTCACGTTCCTCGGCTACCGCGAACTCTCCTTTAGCGGTACGGGCAAAAAGGCGCGGATCAATGTAGCTGCCGACTCTGGACTCGGCGTGTTGCGCGATCCGGAAATTCAAGTGTTCGAGGGATTGCGGAATTTGGGCGCGCAAACGCCGGAAGTACAAGCCTTCGTCCGGCAACCCCAGCTGCTTTTGATTACCAAAGCGACCGAGCGGTCGACCGTGCATCGAAGCGTCCCTATGGATGCGATCGCGGTGAAGATGTTCGACGCCAAGGGTGTCGTCGTCGGCGAACGCCTTTTTGTCGGCCTTTTCACTTCTGTCGCCTATAGCGAGACCCCGACCAAGATTCCCTTGTTGCGCCGCAAAGTCGCCGCTGTGGTCGAAATGTCTGGGTTCGATGAGGGCAGTCACGATGGCAAGGCGCTGACCCATGTTCTCGAGGACTATCCACGCGACGAGCTGTTCCAAAGCGACCTCGATATGCTGTCCGATGTCGCGCATGGTATCGTGCGGCTTCAAGAGCGGCAGCGGATCGCGCTATTTCTGCGACGAGACCCGTACGAACGTTACGTTTCGGCGATGGTTTTTCTGCCGCGCGAGCGGCTAAACTCCAGCTTAAGAGCAGCGTTCGACGACATTTTGGGGCGGGCCTTTAATGGCTCGGTCCGGGCGGTATTTACGCATGTTACCGACGAGTTGCTCGGACGTTGGCTGTTCATCGTCAAAACGACACCCGGCGCGATCCCCGAATACGATGTGAAGGAAATCGAATACCGGCTGCGCGATGCGGCGCGGACCTGGCAGGACCGCCTGGAGCAGGCGCTGATCGAAAATCTCGGAGAAGCGCGCGGCAATGCGTTGTTCAAAATATACCGTGATGCGTTCCCGACGGGCTACAGGGAAGGTTACAGCGCGCAGACCGCGGTCTTCGACATTTCGCGTATCGAAGAGGCCTTCGAATGCGGAACACTGGGCATGAACCTCTATCGGCCGATAGAGGCCGACGAGAACGAGCTCTCCTTCAAGATCTACAATGTCGGCGAGCCGATCGCGCTCTCCGACATTCTGCCGCGATTGGAGAATTTGGGCTTGAAAGTCATCCGCGAAACACCTGCGAATATCGCGCCGGAAGGTGTCGAACGGCCCGTTTACCTGCACGATTTCGGTCTCATTACCGAGGATGGTTCGCCGGTCGATTACACCGCTGTCCGGGAAGTGTTCCATGATTGTTTTGCCCGCGTCTGGCTCGGCGATATCGAAGATGACGGGTTCAACAGGCTTGTGCTACGCGCCAACCTCGACTGGCGCGAAGTCGTCATGCTGCGCGCCTACTGCAAGTATTTGCGCCAGGCGCGTATCCCGTTCAGCCAGGCCTATATGGAAGAAACGCTGGGACGCTATCCGGACCTGACGCGTCTGCTCGTCCGGCTTTTCAAGTTGCGGTTCGATCCGGATTTCGAGGGCGATCGCGAAGGGCTCGAAGCGACGCTGGAAACGGCGATCGACGGAGAGCTCGACCGCGTGGCCAATCTGGACGAGGATCGGATTCTGCGACGTTACTGCAATCTGATTCGGCAGACGTTGCGCACCAACTACTTCCAGCAGAATGAGGACGGTACACCGGTGCCGTATCTGTCGTTCAAGTTCGACAGTCGGGCACTCGACGATCTGCCGGAACCGCGCCCGCTGCGGGAAATCTCCGTCTACAGCCCTCGTTTCGAGGCGGTGCATTTACGTTTTGGCCTGGTCGCCCGCGGCGGGCTACGCTGGTCGGATCGACGCGAAGATTTCCGCACCGAAGTTCTGGGCCTCGTCAAAGCACAACAAGTCAAGAATGCGGTGATCGTGCCGGTCGGGTCGAAGGGCGGTTTCGTTCTGAAGAAAGCGCCATCGCCGAGCGACCGCGACGCGTTCCAGGCGGAAGGCGTTGCCTGTTACCAGCTGTTCGTGCGCGCGATGCTTGAAATAACCGACAATCTGGCAGGGGACGACGTCGTGTCCCCGGAACGGGTCGTCCGCAAGGACGATGACGATTCCTATTTGGTGGTTGCGGCGGACAAGGGCACGGCGACATTTTCCGACATCGCGAATGAGATCGCTATGGACTTGGGGCATTGGCTCGGCGACGCCTTCGCCTCCGGAGGCTCCGCCGGCTACGACCATAAAAGAATGGGAATCACCGCCCGCGGCGCGTGGGAATCGGTGAAACGCCATTTCCGCGAGATGGGCCGCGACACGCAAGGCGAGGAATTTACGGTTGTCGGTTGCGGCGATATGTCGGGCGACGTTTTCGGTAACGGCATGCTGCTGTCCGAGCACATCCGGCTGGTCGGCGCGTTCAATCACCTGCACATCTTCGTCGATCCCGATCCCAACCCGGCCGCAAGTTTTGTGGAGCGGAAGCGCCTGTTCGATATGCCGCGCAGCAGTTGGGCCGACTATGACGAGAAACTAATCTCCAAAGGCGGCGGTATTTTCGACCGCAGCGCAAAGGCGATCCCACTGACACCCGAAATTCGCAAGCTGTTCGGCACCGAGGAGAAAACCCTGACGCCGAACGCTCTGATCAACGCGATGCTGCGCGCAGAAGTCGATTTGCTGTGGTTCGGTGGCATCGGCACTTACATCAAAGCCTCGACGGAATCGCAAGGCGATGCGGGCGACCGCGCCAATGACGGGTTGCGGGTCGACGGAAATCAGTTGCGTTGCAAGGTCGTCGGCGAAGGCGCCAATCTCGGCGTCACGCAGCTGGGCCGCATCGAATATGCGCGCGCCGGTGGGCGGATCAACAGCGATTCGATCGACAATTCCGCCGGCGTCGACTGTTCGGATCACGAGGTCAATATCAAAATCGCGCTGGGCCAGGTCGTCGGGCGCGGCGATATGACGGAAAAGCAGCGCAACAGCATGCTTGTCGAAATGACCGACGATGTATCCGCGCTGTGTCTGCGGGACAATTATGCGCAGACCCAGGCCATCACGGTAACCGAAAGCGAGGCCTACCGGCTGCTGGACCGGCATCAACGGCTCATGCGTTCGTTGGAACGCGCCGGTGTTTTGGATCGCGGTATCGAGTTCCTGCCGGACGACGAGACCATCGACACGATGGATTCGATGAAAATCGGTCTCACGCGACCGGAAATCGCCGTGCTCCTCGCTTACGCCAAGAACGTGACTTACGCGGAATTACTGCAATCCGAACTGCCCGATGATCCGTTACTGGAGGGAGATCTGTCGCGCAATTTCCCGATGGCGCTACGGGAGCGCAATCACGATTCGATCGAAGAACACACGCTACGGCGCGAAATCATCGCGACGTCGGTGACGAACTCGATGATCAACCGGACCGGTCCGACCTTCGTCAACGAAATGCGCGACCGCACCGGCTTGGAAGCGCCGGAAATCGCCCGCGCCTACACCGTTGTCAGGGAGGCGTTCCGGCTGCGGGCGCTGTGGGCGGAGATCGAGGCCTTGGACAACAAGACCACAACCGATGCGCAGACATTGATGCTGCGCGAAATCGGCCGAACGGTCGACCGGACGACGCAATGGTTCCTGCGGAATGCGGACCATCCGCTGGATATCACCATGCTGATGGAAGAGTTCGCGCCCGGTATCAAGACGCTCGCGGCGCAGATGAACGATGTCCTCCAACCGGACCAGCGCGAGGATATCGCGCAGCGGACCGAGCGGTTCGTCAGCCCGGGAGTGCCTGAAATGCTGAGTCAACGGATCGGCGCCTTGAAATTACTGTCGACGGCCTGCGATATCGTCCGGCTGGCGGGCGGTGCAGACGTGCCGGTACTCGATGCGGCGAAGACCTACTTCGCGGTCGGCAGCCGCTTCCGCCTGGACTGGCTTCGGCGCGGCGCCAATCGCCTGACTCCGGACAGCACGTGGCACAAGCTCGCGGTCGAGGCGATCATCGACGATATGTGGGGGACGCAAAGCGACCTGTCGCGCCGGGTTCTTGGAAACGGCGGTACCGGCAACGACGCCATCGAACATTGGGTCGCTACCCGTCACGAGGTCGTCGATCGCGTCGAGAGCCTGATCGGCGAACTCGAATCGTTCGGTCAGGTCGACCTCGCCATGCTCGCCGTGGCCAACCGCGAGCTCCGAGCTATGGTCGCGCGCTGACCCGAATTGGCTTTAGCCCGGATTTCTCAAACCCCTTGATGCATCGAGGCGGGGAATCGCGGAAAATGGCGATTCGCCAATCGCTTACCGCAATTCCGGAGAGGCCCCGATGCAAACAGAGTGTAGCCCAACATTGTTCGAATTTGAACCGG
>JAKZTB010000079.1:0-12994 GCA_047517345.1 Alphaproteobacteria bacterium | reverse complement strand
CTACCCGTTCAACGCCTTCCGCTCATTGCTCGGCATCGCGGGCGACACCTCTGCTCCAACCTATGCCGAGCTTTACTCGGGAGAGTGGCGGCACCCTACATGTAGCGGTCATGGGCGTTAACCGGATAGGCAAGGTTCGTAGTTTCAAACCACGCAGTATTCGATCCGTACTTTCATTCCAGTTGCCCTTTTCAGGTTAGGGGCTGCATAAACCTATGATAAGGGATTGTCCTTGAGCCGTCAGGAGCTGAAATGTCCGAATTAACGCTGAACCGAATCCGAGAGGGCAGTGGCATGCCGCCGATCGTTTTCGTGCATGGCTTCCTGTGCCGGCATCAGGATTGGCGCCATCAGGTGTCCCATTTCGCGAAAGATCACACCGTCGTGGCGTGCGATCTGCGCGGTCATGGGGAAACGCCGCGGGGCGAGTCGCCTATGACGGTGGAGACACTGGGCGGCGATGTGGCCGAGATGCTTCAAGAGGAGGGCCTGACGGGGGCTATTTTGATTGGTCACTCGATGGGGTGCCGCATCGTCATGGAAGCGCGGTCGCAGGTTCCGAATAGAGTCGCGGGACTTGTCCTCGTCGATGGCAGCCGCATCGGCGTCGACCGGACGGCGGGACAGGAAGCCTTCGACGCTACGGTTACGGAAAAAGGCTATCGGACCGTCGTACAAGGACTGTTCGAGGATATGTTCTTCGGCGATCCGCCGGATTGGAAAGACGCGGCGCTCGAACGGGTTTTCGCCGTTCCCGAAACGACCGGCCGCCCCCTGTTTCGCGCCCTGATCGGCTGGGACGCCGATAGCCTTGAATCCACGATGGCGGGAATCGACATCCCGGTCCTGGTCCTCCAAAGCACGACGATGGATATCAAGCGGAACCGGCGAACGCTTGCAGAAGGCGAGGTGGGACCGTTTCAAGAGTTGATCCTCGACCGAATCGCCGGATCGGAAAGCGAGACGATCGCCGGTCCCGGCCATTTTTGTATGACCGAGGCGCCGGCCGCGATTAACGCCCGTATCGAGCGGTTCATCGCGGCGCGGTTCTAGCCGGTCAGGTCAGCAGAGAGGCGTATTCGTCGAGCAGCGGGAGGATCGTCTCGCGATTCCCGGAGGGCAACTGAAGCAGGCCGCCGTTGATGCCGGCTTGTGCAAAGGATTCCAATTGCTGCGGGTCCGTGGGTGCGCGGAACACGGTAACCGAAAGTTCCTTCGGGTCACGACCGGCTTCTTCGGCGGCTTGACGAAGCCTGGCCATGTTCTCCGCCGGATCGAAGCCTGGGGTCACGCGCGGAAGCCAGCCGTCGCAGAACTCCGCGACCCTTTGCAGGGTATATTTCGTCTCGCCGCCGAGAATGATCGGCGGATGCGGCTTCTGCAGCGGTTTCGGCCAAGACCAGGATTTCTCGAACTTGATCATCTCGCCATTGAATTCGGCTTCTTCTTCGGTCCATAGGGCTTTCATGGCCAACACGCTCTCGCGCATCTGCTTGAAGCGCGTTTTATACGTCGCACCGTGATCTTCCATCTCCTCGACATTCCAGCCGCCGCCGATACCCAAGGTGACGCGGCCGTTCGACATCATGTCGAGGCTGGCAACCACCTTGGCGGTGACGATGGGATCGCGTTGCGGGATCAGGCAAATTCCGGTTCCCAGTTTCAAGCTGGTCGTCGCCGCCGCCGCGAAGGACAGCGAGATAAACGGATCGAGCGTATGGGCGTACTCCTTGGGCAGATCGCCGCCGCCCGGCCAAGGCGATTTGCGGCTCACCGGAATGTGCGTGTGTTCCGGCACGAATAGCGAGGCAAACCCACGGTCCTCCAGCGCCCGCGCCAGCTCCTCGATGCTGATGCTGTAATCGGTGTCGAAAATAAATACGCCAAGTTCCATCGCCGTTGCTCCCATTTTTCATTGTCTTGATCGGCGCGTGGCACATCGCCCCGCCAATTTCTGTCGCCACAATATATCGAACTCCCTACCAACGCATGCAAGTGTCCCTATTTGGCGGCGTTCATAGGGCGCGAATTTCGAGTTTTCCGGATATTCCTGCGATTTATCCATTTTTTCCACTCGAAAGTAATTATTTGCGTTAACTTTCGTTTAAACATTAGTTTGTAGTGTAGTGATGCGGCGGTTCAGGATACCGCAGCTTCACCGAAGGCGAATCGAGATGAGCTACATGGACACTCCAAACCAGAGCCAAGTCAGCTACGATGAGTACCAAAACGGGCAGGGCATATCGTGGCTTCATGCTGCGGTCGTTATAGGCGGCGGCAGTCTGTTGCTCTGGAGTCTTATCGTCTACGCGATCTGGCAGCTGATCTGATATTCGTTGCTTTGGGTTACCCGACGCGATAGCGGTCGATGACGGCTTGATCCGGATCGGCGCCGAGTCCTGGACCATCCGGTACGCGAAAAGCCCCGTTCTCCGGCTCGATCAAATCCCCATAGAGCGTCGCCTCGGGCGTTAGGTAAAAGCGTTCGACGAGTCCTTCCGCGGCCTGCGCCGCCATGAGGTGCAATGTCGCCACGAAACCCGGTCCGAAATAGGGCGAATGCGGCATGACCGTAACCCCATTGGCCTCCGCGAGCGATACGATCTTCCGAAACTCCGTGATACCGCCCACTTTGGTGACGCTGGGCTGCGCATAATCGACGGCGCCTGCCGCGAACATGTTGCGGAAATCGAAGGCGGTGCAGGCGTTTTCGCCCGCTGCGACCGGCACGCCGCTTTCGCGCCGCAGCTTCGCTAACGCCGGATAATCTTCCGGCGGGAAGATCGGTTCTTCCAACCAATACAGATCATAAGGTTTTAGCGTTGCCGCTGCCTGGCGGGCCTGAGCCGGGGTCCATGGACAGTTGGTGTCGACCATCAACGGAATTCCGGGACCGATCGTCTCGCGCGCGGCGCGGACTTCGGGTTCGGCGATCTCGTGCAGCTTGATTCGCGAGAAACCGTCCTCGAGCGCGGCCTGACAGCGTTCGGCGACGATATCCGCATCCCTGTAATGGAAAAGGCTCGCATAGCCGTCGATACGGTCGCGCGCGGCGCCGCCGAGCATGCGGTGGAGCGGCATCCCCGCAGCCTTGCCGGCAATATCCCACAGCGCGATATCGAGACCGGAAAGGGCGAAAACCGTGATGCCGTACCGCCCGAACAGGTGCATCGTCTTCTGTAAGGCGAAATTCAGTCCTGCGATATCGCCGGCATCGTGTCCGATGGCGATCGGTGCGATCATATGCTCGACGACGGCTTGTACGGCGTGGCGGCAATTGTAGGCGAAGGCATCGCCATAGCCGACGATGCCCGCATCCGTTTCGACCCTAATCAAAAGCGTGGAGAAGGTTTTCCATTCCTGCCCGCCCCAGCCATAGGGCGCGCCGCCGTGGGTAAAGGGAATGTCGAGGGCTATGGTTTCGATGGCGGTAATTTTCATTTCTGTGTCCCCTTCGGTCGCGCGTTCGCTGCCGGGATGGTATAGGCTGAGTTGCGGCTGAATCTAGTGGAATGCGCCGATGAGCCATCAAGACCGGTTGCGCGATGCGCTGGCGGCCGGCGATATGGAGACCGCCGAGCGGCATGCTTCGGCAGCGTTGCGCGACGACCCGGCGGACGCGATGCTCCGCGCCAGGCTTGGTTCGATTGAATTGGCGCTCGGCCGTATCGACGATGCGGTTGCGAACCTGAAGCTCGCCGTCGAAGCGTCACCCGAGGTTGGCGTTCTTTGGAACGAGTACGGTGTCGCCTTGGCGACTGCCGGCGCGGCGCGGGAAGCGGAAATAGCGCTTCGGCGCGCGCTCGCCCTGGCGCCGGAAATTCCTCAAATACACAACAATTTCGGCAATGTATTGCGTGGAAGGGGCGCCTATCGGGAAGCGGTCGTGAGTTACCGGGTGGCGCTCGAGCGGCGTCCGGACTACGCCGAAGCGCGGGGTAATATGGGTGTCGCCCTGCAAGAGGCGGGCGATGCCGAAGCGGCCATAGCCTGTTTCGAAGCCGTCTTGGAAAGCGAACCGAACGATGGCGCCACCTGGACGCATCTCGGCGCCGCGATGGCCGCGCAGGGTCGTCTCGTCGAGGCCGAAGCCGCCCATCGTAAAGCGATCGCACTACGGCCCGGGTCGCCGGACGCTTTCAACAATCTCGGCATCGTTTTGAAAGACCAGGGGCAGCTCGTCGCGGCGCGCGAGGCCTATAAGGCGGCGCTCGAGCGCGACCCGGCGGACGCCGGTGCGCACTCCAATCTCTTGATGTGTTTGTGCTACGACCCTGCCATTTCCGCGGACGACACGATCGCGTTGCACCGCGAGTGGGCGGTCCGGCACGCGCCGGCGCGTCCGGTCGAACCGTTCGATCAGCACGACGAGGGGCCGCTCCGAATTGGCTACATCTCGCCGGATTTTCGCGATCACTCGGTTGCCTACTTCGTCGAATCGGTCTTCGCAAACCACGATGCGGGGCGCGTGTCGCTGCATGCCTACAGCGACGTATCGGAAGCCGATGCGACGACCGAGCGTTTGCGCGGGCACGTAGCGCATTGGCGTGACTTTCACGGACTAGACGACGGGACATTGTATCGACGGATACGCGATGACCGCATTCAAGTCTTGGTAGACCTTGCCGGGCACACCGCGAACAATCGTCTGCCCGTCTTTGCGCGCCGGGCGGCGCCGGTGCAGGTGACGTGGCTCGGTTATGGCATGACGACCGGCATGCCGCAGATGGACTATCAGCTCTCCGACGATTGGGTCGATCCGCCAGGACACGCGGACGATTGGTGTACGGAGGATATTTATCGTCTGCCGGCGGGTTTTATGTCCTACACGCCGCCGCAGGATGTAGCGTTGCCCGCGCGCCACTCCGGGCGACCCTTGACCTACGGGTCGTTCAACAATCTGTCCAAGGTGAATAGCGATGTCGTCGCGTTGTGGGCGCGCGTGCTGGACGCGGTCCCGCAGTCGCGGCTATTGCTCAAATCTCGGCAGCTTGCGGATCCGATGATCTGCGACCGGCTGCGGCGCGCGTTCGAAACGTCGGGCGTGACCCCGGACCGGCTCATTTTTAAGGGCCGTACGGCCACGCGCGCGGAACATTACGGGCTGTACGGCGAGATTGACGTCGCGCTCGATACGTTCCCCTATAGCGGGGCGACGACGACCTGCGAGGCCTTGTGGATGGGGACGCCCGTGGTCGGTTTGGCCGGGGACCGGCATGTCGGGCGCTTCGGCATTACGTTTCTGACGCGCGCCGGCTTCCCGGAATGGGTTGCGGGTTCGCCGGAGGATTATGTAGCGATTGCCGCGGTTCTGGCGAACGAAACGCCCGACCCTACGACCGTTCGCACCAAAGTCGGCGCATCGATGCTGGTCGATGGCGCGCGTGCCGCGAGCGATTTGGAGGATGCCTACCGCGCAATGTGGCGGCGCTGGAAAAAGGACAGCGATGACTGAAGCAATCAAACTGCATCTGGGGTGCGGCGGCGTCATTATTCCCGGTTACATCAATATCGACCTGAATATTCGGCCGGGTATCGATCTTCTGTCCGATCTGCGGCGCCTGCCGTTCGCCGGCGGGCGGGTCGATTTCATCTATGCATGCGCGGTGATCGAGCATTTCGAGCGCAAGGAGTGGCGATCGGTCCTGGCGCATTGGTTTTCGGCCTTGAAATCCGGCGGTACCTTGCGCCTGTCCACGTCCGACTTCGACGCCTGCGTCGCGCAGTATGCGGCGGAGGGCAACATTACCGACGTTACCGGACTCATCATCGGCGGACAGCGGGATTTCTACGACTGGCACGGCATGATCTTCGATTTCGAGGTCCTGCGCGGCGGCCTCGAAGAGGCCGGGTTCACCGATGTCCGGCGTTACGACTGGCGCGAGACCGATATCGGGCGCGCCGGGATCGACGATTACAGCCAAGCTTATCTGCCCCACATGGACAAGGAGAACGGGCGTTTGATGGCTTTGAACGTCGAGGCCGACAAACCGACGTAGTATGGAACTCTCGCCTCACGAACAATCTATTGCGGCAGGTGCGGCAGGCGAGGCGGCCGCAATGGCGATGCGTATTGTCGCCGAGGCGGGACGCCTGCTCGGCGCGCCGCGGCTGATCGAGGTTTCCTCGGTCCATGTCGACGGGTGCCTGTATCACGGCGATTCCGGCGTGCATTTCGCGGAGCGGCTCGTTGCAGACGGCGGCCGGGTGCGCGTGCCGGCGACGCTCAATGTCGGTGCGCTCGATCTGCTGCATCCGGAGCGGGTCCGCGGAGATGGCCGTTTCCGGGATATGGCGCGACGGCTGATGGATGCGCATCTCGCGCTCGGCTGTACGCAGAGTTTTACTTGCGCGCCCTATCAGATCGGATACCGGCCGGCGCTCGGCGAGCATGTCGCCTGGGGCGAGAGCAATGCCGTCGGCTTCGCGAATTCCGTGCTCGGCGCGCGGACCAACCGCTGCGGCGATTTCCTCGACATCTGCGCCGCCATTACGGCACGGGCGCCCTATTGCGGGCTTCACCTGGATCGCAACCGGCGCGCGCGGACGGTCGTTCGAACCGACCGGCTATCGCAGTCGCTCAAGGAAACCGACGCGTTCTATCCCGTACTCGGTACCTGGCTCGGTGCTGCCGTCGGGGGAAGTGTGGCGGTCGTCGACGGGTTGCCGCGGGAACTGTCCGACGTTCGGCTGAAGGCGGTCGCGGCGGGCGCGGCGTCGACCGGTGCTGTCGGCTTATTCCACATTGCCGGCGTTACGCCGGAAGCGCCGACGGTAGAAGCCGCCTGCGGTGGCGCGCCGGAAACCGAGGTCATGTTGACGCCGGAGATGGTGCGGCAGACGCGGGACCGGTTATCGACGGTGACGGGCGAGGGGATCGACGCCGTGGCCGTCGGCAGCCCGCATTTTTCGCGGGATGAGTTCGCCGCGCTCGCCGCACTCGCGGGCGGGCGGAACTTTGCGATCCCGTTCTACGTCTGCACCGGGCGCGACGTCCTTTCCGCGCTGGAAGGTACCGCTATTCTTGCAACGCTCGGTGCGGCGGGCGTTAGCATTGTCGCCGACACCTGCGTGGTCGTCGCCCCGATCCTGCCGGAAGCGGGCGGCGTGTTGATGACCAATTCCGCCAAATTCGCGCATTACGGTCCCGCCAATACGGGGTTCGACGTGGTCTATGGCAGCCTGTCCGATTGCGTCGAATCCGCTGCCGCGGGGCGTGTGGTGCGGGACGAGGCGGTTTGGCGATGACCCTGCACGGCGAAGTTCTCATCGACGGCGCCGCCGAGGGGCCGCTATTTCGGATGGCGAAGCCGATCAGCTTTTGGGGCGGGGTCGACCCGGCTTCCGGCCGCATAACCGATCCGCGCCATCCCGATCACGGCGCCAGCGTCGCCGGTACCGTCTTGGCGTTGACAGAGACCATCGGATCGAGCTCTTCCAGCGCCGTCATGCTGGAACTGATCGCCCAGAATCTGGCGCCGGCCGCCCTGCTGATAGGGCGTCCCGATGCGATCCTGATCCTCGGCGTCGTCGTCGCCCGTGAAATGGGAATGGGGTCCATTCCCGTGCTTCGGTTGGACATCGATCGGCTCCCGGAAGGCGGCCGCGCGAAGATCGCCGAGGGCGGCGAAATTTCGTTTGCTCGCTGACGCGCGCTGCTATGGTGCGCGCGGTAATTCGATCGGGAAACAGGTCTGGAATAGATGAGCGAAAATGTCCCCACAACGGCGACCTTGGAAGCGGTGCCCGTCCTCGAGAAGCACCGTTTCGACGAAGCCGCGCTGTCCCGCTTCATGGCAGCCAACGTCGAGGGCTACACGCCGCCGCTGGAAATCGGGCAGAGCATGGGGGGCATGTCGAACCCGACCTTTATTCTCAAAGACGGCAACGGCGCGCGCTATGTGATGCGCAAGAAGCCGCCGGGCGAGCTGCTGCCTTCGGCGCACGCGGTCGATCGCGAATTCCGCGTCATCGAGGCGCTCGGCCAGACCGACGTGCCGGTGGCGAAGGCCTATGCGCTGTGCGAGGACGAGTCGGTCATCGGCCAGATCTTCTACATCATGGAATTCATGGACGGCCGGGTGTTCCGCGATATGTCCTTGCCGGAACTGGCGCCGGCGGATCGCACCGCGATCTACGACGCCATGAACGATGCGTTGGCGAAGCTGCACACGGTCGACTTCGAGGCCGTCGGCCTCGCCGATTACGGCCGGGTCGGCGGCTACATCGCGCGCCAGGTCAGCCGCTGGAGCAAGCAGTACGCGTCCAGCAAGACCGAAGATATCGCCGCGATGGACAAGCTGATGGCATGGCTGCCGGAGAACATTCCCGACGACAGCCTGACGACCGTGGCGCATGGCGATTTCCGGCTCGAAAACATCATCTTCCACCCGACCGAGCCCACGGTGCTGGCCGTCGTCGACTGGGAGCTGGGCACGCTCGGCAACCCGCTGTCCGACCTCGCCTACAACTGCCTGCCCTATGTCTGGCCGGATGAGGGCCGCGGCGACCTGATCGGCATCGACTTCGCGAATTACGGCATCCCCTCGGAGGACGATTACGTCGCCGCGTATTGCAAACGCACCGGCCGCGACGGTGTCGACGACTGGACGTTCTATATCGTGCTGTCGCTGTTCCGCATCTCCGCCATCATCCAAGGCGTCTACTATCGCGGCCTGCAAGGCAACGCACCCACCGACGCGGCGCTGGAACGCAAGGAATCCTGCCGCATGCTGTCGGAAATCGCCTGGGAGATGGTCGAGCGGGGGTAGGGGCGGAGATGCGGGCTGGCTCACGGGTAACCGTGCCCGTTTGGGGTCCGATCAATTTGCTTCGAACGCGAAAAATGCTAGCGTCTAATACTCGTGTTTATTTAGTGAATTAGGTGCGAAATTTCGCATGTCTGAAAACAATCTCGTCCTGAAAACCATATACGACCTGCGCGAAGAGTCTTTTTGGATCCCTGACTACCAGCGGGGGTATCGCTGGTCGGCTTCTCAGGTCCTGGACCTTTTGAATGACGTCCATGACTTTGATGAAGATAAAACACGGGCGCAAGACGCATTTTACTGCCTGCAACCGATCGTAGTCCGAAAGCGTGACGAACGATGGGAGGTGATCGACGGGCAGCAACGGCTTACGACCTTGTTCCTTATTTTGAACTTCCTCAATCAGCGCCTGGTCGAAGATCGGCGAAATAAAATACACACAATCGCCTATGAGACGCGCCCTGACAGCCAGGAATACTTAGAAACGTTAGATGAATCTCAGAATGATGAAAACATAGACTATTTTCATATGTTCGAGGCATCACAACGGATTAAAACCTGGTTTGACGATCATAAAAACAAGACTAACGATATCGAGTCCGCGTTTCAGAATTCGGTCAAAATCATCTGGTACGAAGTGCCCGACAACGTCGACCCCATTCAGATATTAACTCGATTGAATATAGGAAAAATCCCTTTGACGAATAGCGAATTGGTCAAAGCCCTCTTCCTTCAAAGCAGGAATTTTCTTCGCCAGGCAACGAACAGGTTGATGCGGAGTATATTGGTGACGAAAAAGACCGCATCAGGCTCGCGCACGAATGGGACGAGATAGAACGAACTCTACAGGATGAAGATTTGTGGTACTTGTTGAACGATAAATCACTCCAGGACAACCGGATAGAGTTCATTCTGAAACTTGTCGCCGAGAGTTATGATTTGCCCCATGAGGTAAGGCGAGATAAGGCTGCAACGTTTATCGCCTATTACCATCAACGAGATGAAAATGGTCGTTTCGATGCGCTAAAGATTTGGCAAAACATCAAACGGGCATTCATGGAAATTTTGGAATGGCACACTGACAGACGGTTGTTCCACCTTATCGGTTATCTGAATTTTTGTGGGGCCACGGCGCTGTCTATAAAGAAAATTGCAGCCGACAGCTTGACGAAATCCGCATTTCGCGTAGAACTGAAGGCACTAATTTTCAGAGAGATTTTTCGAATGATATAAAAGTGCTAAGCAAAGATGAAATTGTCGATACTGTTACGGCCACTCTTCAGGACCTAGATTATCGGCAAGGTGGATCAACCACAAACATCCGTCGGGTCTTATTGTTATTCAATATAGTCACCTTACTGCGGCATCCAAAATCAAATCAGAATTTCCAGTTCGATCGGTTTAAAAACGAAGAATGGACATTGAGCATATTAGAGCGATCGCTTCTGGGATACCGACGAATGTACCCGATCGAAAACGCTGGCTCGGAAATTTTATTTCCTACAATCTTGGTTCTCCCTATAACGCGGAAGCGGCACCAAAATGGAAGAGGGTTAAGGACAAAGGATCGCGAAAATTTTGCGAGAAAGCTGATGAGCTAATTAAAACGGACCCATTCGACGCAGAGGCATTCGAAAGTCTATTCGAAGAAATTATAAATCGATTTGATCCGCCGTCCGACGACGAGTTCGATCATGGAATCGGTAATGGATGGGAAATCTTCATCAATCAGCATGTCGTACAGCAGAAAGGTCTCGTCGCAAAAATATGATTCAACCGTGTCAAGTACTACGAGATTTGATTTGATGGTCGGGTCGAACTTCCAATGCAAGAAAAACCAGTTTTGGTCTTCGATATATTTCGAAACCGGTTCTTCTGATGCCCGGACCACGGCGTAATTAACGCTCTGTGTCACAAGCGCATCAAAAAACTCCGAGGAACTCTGCCGTGTGTGGTATCGGAATCGGGATTGATGGTTTTATTGACGGACGAGCTCTTGAAAATCCTCCAGGCGACCGTCTTTTACGGCGCCATACCAGTGCAGGAGGAAAAGGGTCGTCAACCTTTGCTGACCGTCTAGGATAGAAAAAACACTCTTGCTTGGCCCTGTCGTATTGCTCCCGTAAACAAAATCTAGATCGAGGCGGAATTCGTTATCGTCCTGATGTTTGACCAACGCGTTATAAATCGCAGAGACAAACCGTTCGCGAATATTCTTGGCACTTTTCCTGCCTTGGGCAAAATCTCGTTGTAGCACCGGGATTTCGATGCAATCCAACTCTTTAAACAAAGAAATAAAGGTCTGCATGTCGAACCGGCTCCCTGATCAATCGTCCTCAATGAAATAGGTGATGAGCATCGTAGCCATCTCGCTCGTGTAGTCATTAGCATCTTCGTCCGTCCAAAAGAGCATGTTCGTGACGTCATTGCTGTAATATTTGAGGAAGACGTTTCTGGTACAGATTGGGATGAACCCGCCTTGTTTTTCTAGATCGAGAATTTGCTTGCGCTTGATCGGAAAGATCGCGTTTTTGTAGCTACGATTAGTGATTTGATCGAGCATGGCCAGATTACCTTCCAGTTCTTTAACTTGGAAGATTTTTCCTTGTCCGATGAGATTTACATTAAAATGAACGGTCTAGGGAAACTTCTAACGGCGTTCTAAAATTTTAAGGCTTGGTTAGTTGGCGTTGGTAATTCCCTTCAGTTTGACGAAACGTTCAGCCTGAAGCTGGATCAAGGCTGGACGGATTTGTTCTGGTGCCTGACTGATGGTGAACCTGAAGAATTCGATACATTGTTTTTACAGGTTTTTAAGGTCGTAACGTTTTTCGATGCCTGCAGAAAACGGGAGCAAGCTGCGTCATCGGCATACGGTGAAGTTTCAGTCTGGATGGCCAGTTTGCGATTTGGGTCGGCTGAAATTCCTTTGCAGGAATTCGAAGATAACGAATCATTCAATACAGCGACGCTGACTACAGCTAGTCATTTTCTGGATTTTTGCGGGACAGACACCTTCTCTTCGTTCAAAGACCTCTTCAAATCCGCATTGAATTTCGGGGAATATGTCGCCTTGGCGCGGCTCTACGCACGCTTTGCATTCGTCGATCGGGCGGCGGCCGGTGCATTCTCCGACGAGCAGGTGGTAGAGTTTATAAGGTGGTGCCGGGTTTGCGACAACCTCATCTATAATGTCCGCATTGATGAAATTGGCGGGTTAATATCCGCGATCCGTGGGATGGATACGCTTTCCGATAATTGTTTTGATATTTTAGCAGCGCTGCCCGATATTGACGTTCGGCAGGTCTCCTTTTTCCGGAACGAGCAACTTAATGAAGAAGCGGAAAAGGCCACGTTGATCCAAGAGGATCCCGATTGGGAGCCTTTGTTGCTCGAAACCGAACACCATCCCTATCTTATGGGGCAGGTCGGGTTCATTTTGGAGCTGGCGCGGACCGAAGATGGTAAACCCGACCAAATTCAATTTGCCGAAAAGGCCGCGAAGGTCAAGTACCTACTCACAAGGGATATACTAGGCTCACGGGAGTTTCTACTCCAACGGGCCCTTCTATCGATAGGCGATTATCTCGTTGGCGGTAGTTTTCGAAATTTTCTTTCTGCAACCCAGCAAATGGTACCTTCAGGGACAGAAGCGAAAATTGGCTGCAGGTTGTGAAGAAGCCGGTATTTGCTAAGCTTCTTGATCGCATCGAAGGAGATGTGGAATCCTCCCTTCGTCAAGCTATCGAGGCTTCCGCTGCGACGGATTGGAAGCAAGTATTTGTCCGTTTCCCGAAGGCCATCAGCTATTGCCGCAATCGATGGATTCATCGAGACAACAGCGGCATTTTTCTGTTGAGCAAAACGCGGCTCTCAGGATACCACACTGAATTATGGACATATGGTTTTTCAATTTGGATCGAACAACTTGACGACCGAGAACCGATTGAAACGGCCAACCCTCATCAGGTGTATGGTGACCTACAGCCGGGCGTTGTCCTAATCCTATCGGACGGAACCGAGCTTTTTATTACTTATTGTCAAGGAGGCGGTTTCAAGCGTTCAAACAAAGAGGGTGAATCAATTGGGGTGCGAGTCTCGCATGGCAGTGATGTCTGCGGCTTGGTTCGTTGAGTTCAGGCAGCGATTGCCATGGCTGCTGCACGTGGACTGATGTTGTCGTTGGCCGGTGTGTCGGTTGCGCTGATCAGGGCCTTCCATGCCCG
>JAKZTB010000078.1:0-33356 GCA_047517345.1 Alphaproteobacteria bacterium | reverse complement strand
AGTTCTCGACCTTTCGGCGTCAGGCGGGCATTCTTGTGCACGTTCATTCGGTCCTCCTCGATTGGCTTCTGTCTTCACAAACATCAGCTTTTCAGAGTGGGATCGAATGAACAACCTCGTGAGAACTCACAACTAGAGCGGCTAGCACTGGCCTTCCAGCCCTACGAATCAATTGTTGCTCAGGGCGTTCGCCAAAAACGGCACGAGGATGCTGGAGATGGCATCCGGGTTTTCCGCCAGTCCCATATGTTTCAAACCCGGGACGATGGCGGCCTCCGCGCCCGGAATGAGATCGGCCATGCGCCGCGCCATGGCGGGCGTATTGCCGTGGTCGAGTTCGCACGCTAATACGAGCGTCGGGCAACGGATCGCGGCGATCGCGCGGGCAAGCGGCTGGTCCCCTTCGGCCAGCACCTTGTAGGCAAGCGGGTAGACGGTCGGGTCGTTGCCGGTCATCCATTTGCGGACGCGGTCGATGACGTCGGGCCGCCGCGCCGCAAAATCTTCGGTAAACCAGCGTTCCAACGCGATTTCGACGGTGGAGAGGTGCCCTTGCGTCTGGGCCAGTTCGAGCCGTTTTCGCATGCCCGCGCGTTCTTCGGCGTTGCGGTCGTGGGCCGCACTGAGGATCGCCAGCGCGGAAACACGTTCCGGGTGCGCCAACGCGAACGCCTGCACGATGAGGCCGCCGAGCGAGAATCCAGCGAGGGCGCAGCGTTCGAGTCCGAGCGCGTCTATTAACCGAATTAGCTGGTCGACGAAGTGCGCCATCTCATATGGTCTGACAGGTTTTTCGCTGTAGCCGTGGCCCAGCAGGTCGTAGCGGATCACACGGAAGTGCGGCAATAAGGCGGGCAGCTGCCAATCCCACATATGCAGGTTCAGGCCCATACCGTGCACCAGGATGACCGGGTATCCGGTTCCTTCTGTTTTCACGGCGGTGTCGGCAAATTTTTCGATGGTCATTGCCGGTCACTGTAAACCGTTTCGCTTGTAGAAACGCAACGACGTCCCGGTCGCGGCCGAAAATCCGCCGAACAAGGTTCCGATCTGTCGTTCGAACGATATTTTGTCGCCAAATGCCTTGACCTTCCAGTCTCTGGAAGGTCCATATGACCGTTATGACAGATATTGAGACCATGGCGACCGACCCGGTTTGCGGGATGAGTGTCGATCCTTCGACGGCCGAGCATCGCTGCGAATGGCAGAGTCAACATTACTTTTTCTGCAGCAACGGCTGTTTGCAGAAATTCAAGGCGGACCCGCAAGGCAACCTGGATAAGGCGGCGAACGATACGCCTGCGCCGGCGGTGCCGGGCGCGCAATACACCTGTCCGATGCATCCCGAAATAATTCAAGACGGTCCCGGCGATTGCCCCAAATGCGGCATGGCGCTGGAACCCATGACCGTCACGCTCGAAGAAGAAGCGAACCCCGAACTGATCGATATGACCCGGCGTTTCTGGGTCAGCCTTTTCCTCTCGGTGCCGGTGCTCGTCCTGGCGATGGGCGGACTAATTCCGGGCGTCGATTTCGGTGAATTGATCGGGCATCGGATCGCCGTGTGGGCGGAGCTGGTTCTCGCGACTCCGGTCGTTGTGTGGGGCGGCTGGCCTTTCCTGCAACGCGGTTGGAAATCGGTCGTCACCCGGCAGCTCAACATGTTCACATTGATCGCGATCGGCGTCGGCGTGGCCTATCTCTACAGTCTTGTGGCCGTCTTGCTGCCGGGCGTTTTCCCGGAGGCGTTCCGCACCGCCGCGGGAACCGTTGAGCTCTATTTCGAGGCCGCCGCGGTGATCACGACCCTGGTCCTGCTCGGCCAGGTGATGGAATTGCGCGCCCGCAGCCAGACCAACCGGGCGATCCGCGCGCTCCTCGATCTAAGTCCCGCAGTGGGGCTGGTTATACGAGACGACGGTGTAGAGGAAGAAATTCCGCTCGATCGGCTTGCAGTCGGCGATCACCTGCGCGTGCGTCCCGGCGAAAACGTGCCGGTCGACGGCATCATCTTGGAAGGGGCGAGCGCGATCGACGAGTCGATGATGACGGGTGAACCTGTCCCCGTGGAGAAAACGGTCGGCGATACGGTCACCGGTGCGACGATCAACGGGACCGGCGGCTTCGTGATGCGCGCCGAGCATGTCGGCAGCGAAACCCTGCTGCAGCGGATCGTACAGATGGTCGCCGACGCGCAGCGCAGCAGGGCCCCGATCCAGCGCATGGCCGACATCGTGGCGGGTTATTTCGTGCCTTTTGTCGTCCTGGCCTCGTTGATTACGTTTATCGTCTGGTCGATCTTCGGTCCGGCGCCGGCGATGGCCTTTGGTCTGGTCAATGCGGTGGCGGTTCTGATCATCGCCTGTCCTTGCGCGCTGGGACTTGCGACGCCGATGTCCATCATGGTCGGCACCGGACGCGGCGCCAGCGAAGGCATATTGATCAAGAGTGCCGAGGCTCTGGAAACCTTCGAGAAAGTCGACACGCTTGTCGTTGACAAGACCGGGACGCTTACCGAGGGCAAGCCGAAGTTGATTTCGGTTGTTCCCGCGCAAGACCTATCGGCGGACGCTTTGCTTGGCCTTGCCGCCAGTCTGGAGAAGGGCAGCGAACACCCGCTTGCCGCTGCGATCGTTAACGGTGCGAAGGAAAGAGGCATTGCTCTCTCGGACGCCACGGGCTTTCGTTCCGATACCGGCAAAGGCGTGTTGGGGACCGTTGACGGTCGTGATGTCGCCCTCGGCAATGCCCGATTGATGGCCGATCTCGACGTCGAAACCGGCGAGTTCGCCACGCAGGCCTCGGCGCTGCAGGGCGAAGGGCAGACGGTTATGTTCGTGGCCGTCGACGGTAACCTAGGCGGCTTCGTAAGCGTGGCCGATCCGATAAAGGCCTCGACGGCGGAGGCGGTTCAGACCCTTCGCGATGCGGGCATCCATATCGTTATGTTGACGGGCGACAACGCCGTTACCGCGAAGGCGGTCGCGGCAAAGTTAAAAATCGACGATGTCGAAGCCGATGTGCTGCCCGATAAAAAAGGTGCCGTCGTCGAACGGCTTCAAAGCGAAGGCCGCATCGTCGCCATGGCCGGTGACGGAATCAACGATGCCCCCGCATTGGCCATAGCCCATATTGGGATCGCGATGGGCACCGGTACCGACGTCGCGATGGAAAGCGCGGGCGTGACCCTGGTCAAGGGCGATCTGCGCGGCATCGCGCGGGCCCGGCGGCTGAGCCGCGCGGTCATGCGCAACATCCGGCAAAACCTCTTCTTTGCCTTTGTCTACAACATGTTGGGCGTGCCGATTGCGGCCGGTGTGCTGTATCCGTTTTTTGGCATTCTGCTGAGCCCGATGATCGCAAGCGCCGCCATGAGCCTCAGCTCGGTTTCGGTGATCAGCAATGCGCTGCGGCTGCGGAACGTCCGCCTTTGATTGCCGTTTTGGGAGAATGACGAAATGAATATAGGCGAAGCGGCCAGGTCTTCCGGCGTGCCGGCGAAGACAATCCGTTACTACGAGAGCATTGGGTTGATCCCGCCGGCACACCGTCGCGACTCCGGATATCGCAGTTTTGGCCAGATCGAAATCGATACGCTGCGCTTCGTGCAGCGTGCGCGCAGCCTCGGTTTTTCCGTTAAAGATGTCGCGCGCTTGCTCGATTTGTGGCGCGACCGGTCGCGCGCGAGCAGCGACGTGAAGGCATTGGCGACCGAACAGATCGGTGAAATCGATCGGAAGATCGTGGAACTGCGCTCCATGCGCGACACGTTGCAACACCTTGCCAAACAGTGCCATGGCGACGACCGGCCCGATTGTCCGATTATCGATGGGATCGCAGGCGAGGATTTTTAGAACTACGCCGGCTACGCTTCATAGTGGAATTGTTTACCGCTTTCGTCGATGATGTCGGCCATGTCGCGTGACTACACGAAACGGTCGCGTGCGCCTGACGGTGCGCGCCCGCAATTGCGTCGTCCAGGGCGCCGACGCAAGTTGCTTGCAGGTATTACGCTGGTTTTCGCTATGGGAATCGGATTGGGAGCATTGCTCGGTAATTGGTTGGCCAGCCCGGAGAAGCCGACCGCGAAGGTCGCCCTGGAGTCGCGCGAGGCACCCTACGAGGTGACGACTCGGGCTTATCGTCCGCCGGTACGTGCGTCAAAACCGCCCGAGATTGCTGCGAAGACAGAGCCAGAACCAGAGCCGTCGCCCGACGCGCCGGTCGAACGGCCGGTTGTTGTCGCCGAAGTTGAAACAAGCCCGATAAAGCCGGACACGACGGCAACGCCGATACTAAAGAAAACACCCCCTCCGAAGGAAGCGCGAAAGCGGCCTGAGTTAGCCGTGGCGCCGCCTGTCCATCGCCGCAAAACGCCGATGTGGCTGACCAATGCGGTCGCCGCCCCGGCAGCCGAGGGGAGGCCGATGATCGCGCTCGTGATCGACGATTTGGGCCTTTCCCAGGCGCGCGTACGGCGGACGATCGCGCTGCCCGGTCCGCTTACGCTGGCGTTTCTGCCCTATGGACATAATCTTCGTAAGCTTGCACAGGAGGGACGCAGCGCCGGTCACGAGCTGATCATTCACGTCAATATGGAACCGAAAGACCTTGACGTCGATCCGGGCCCGAAGGCGCTACTAACCTCGTTGAACGGCGATGAGGTTCGCAAGCGTTTGGCGTGGGCCCTTGCACAATTCGACGGTTACATCGGTATCAGCAACCATATGGGCAGCCGATTCACGGAATGGCCGGACGGTATGGAAGTCGTCGTCCGGACGCTGAAGCGGCGCGGTCTGGTGTTTTTCGACTCCGTAACCAGCACGAAGACGGTCGGACCGGCTTTGGCGCGAGCGCATGGTACGGCCTATGCCAGCCGGGATATCTTCCTGGACCATGACCGCGACGCGGCCTCCGTCGCGCGCCAGCTTGCGCAGACGGAACGATTGGCGCGCCGCCGCGGTTATGCGATTGCGATCGGACATCCTCACGATGTGACTTACGCAGCGCTGAAGAAGTGGCTGCCCGATGTCGTAAAACGCGGTTTCGTCATGGTTCCGCTGAGCACGATCGTGCGCCGTCGACTGGGCGAGGGTTGAGCGGTGCATTCGCCGTTTCGACCGCGCGTCATGACGTCATAAAGCGATGCCGCGCATCAAATCACCGCTCGCGCTCATCGTTCTCATGTGTTTTTGCGAGGTATTAACGACCCTCGATGCCTTCGCGTTCGCCTCGCTTCTGCCGCAGTTCGCTATTTTATGGGACCTATCGGCGACCGAGCTCGGCTGGATTTCCGGCATTTTCTTCGCCGGTTATACATTGGCGGTCCCAGTACTCGTCAGCCTGACCGACCGTGTCGATGCCCGGCCCATCTATATGACCGGCGCCGCGTTCATCGTGCTGGCGTCGTTTGCATTCGCGGTCTTCGCCGACGGTTTCTGGACCGCGCTGGTCTGCCGCTTCTTCGCCGGCATCGGATTCGCGGGCACCTACATGCCGGGATTGCGGGTCCTGATCGACCGGTACGACGGCCCCAACCAACCGCGCGCGATCGCCGCTTATACAGGATGTTTCAGCCTCGGCGTGGCGAGTTCCTATCTCGCGGCGGGTATGCTGAGCGAGCTTTTCGATTGGCGCGCGGTGTTTTGGGCAACCGGCGGCACCGCTGCGACGGCGGTCCTATTTGTCGGTCTGTTGCTTGGGTCCAAGCGACCGGCACCGCCGGAGACCGATACGCATCTCTTGGATTTTCGCCCCGTCCTCGGTAACCGCGTCGTGATGGGCTACGTGCTGGGATATGGCGTGCATGCCTGGGAACTGCTGGGACTGCGGGCCTGGATTGTCGCCTTTTTGGTATACAGTGCTCATCACACAAGTAGTGCTGGCGGGGGATTGTCGCCGACGCAAGCCGCGGCGCTAGGTGCTCTTGTCGCGGTACTGGCGAGCATGGCAGGCGGCGAACTGGCCAGCCGCTTCGGTCGCCGCCGCGTCATTTCGATTATCATGTTGGTGTCAGCGGTATCGGCGTGCAGCATCGGATTCACCGCGGATTTACCGTATGGCTGGGTGGTCGTTCTTACGTTGCTCTACATCGTGGCGGTCCAGGGTGAATCGGCTGCCTTGACGACCGGGACGGTGCAGGCCGCCCCGCCAGGTCGTCAGGGCGCGACTCTGGCCGTGCATTCCATTTTCGGGTTCACCGGTGGATTTTTCGGTCCCTTGGTTTTCGGTATTACTTTGGATGCGACCGGCGGGGGCAGCAGCGTGACGTCCTGGGGGATCGCATTCGTCTCGTTGGGTTTGGCGATTGCGACCGGGCCGCTATTCCTGTTGCTGACGCGTCGAAATACTTAGCCGGGGATCGGCGAACCGGACGATCAGGCGTTTCGGCCATGCGCGGCGGCCAGACGGACGGCCTCTTGCGCGGCGCGGATTAGGGCGCGGGATTTGTTCTCGCTCTCCTGGCATTCCATCTCGGGATCGCTGTCGGCGACGATGCCGCCGCCGGCCTGAACATACATCTTGCCGTCCTTGACGATCGACGTGCGCAGCGCGATGCAGGTGTCCATATCGCCATCGGCGCCGAAATAGCCGATGCAGCCCGAATAGATGCCGCGCCGTTCCGGCTCCAACTCATCGATGATCTCCATTGCGCGGACTTTCGGCGCCCCCGACACGGTGCCCGCCGGGAAACCGGCGACAAGCGCGCTTAAGGCATCGTGTTCGGGGGCGATTTCACCGTCCACATGCGAAGCGATATGCATCACGTGGGAGTAGTTCTCGATGGTAAACTGTTCCGTCACCCGGACGGTTCCGATCTTCGACACCCGGCCGACATCGTTGCGGCCGAGGTCGAGCAGCATCAGATGTTCGGCCCTCTCCTTGGGGTCGTTCAGCAGGTCTTCCGCCAAGGACTTGTCCTCCGCCGCATTCTTGCCGCGCGGCCGTGTCCCGGCGACCGGTCGAATCGTGACCGTATCGTCGCGCAGCCGCACCAGGATCTCTGGGCTCGACCCGACGATGGAGAAGCCGCCGAAATCGAGGAAAAACAGGAAGGGAGAAGGGTTCAACCGGCGCAGCGACCGGTAGAGCGAGAATGGCGGCAACTTAAAGGGTACTTCGAACCGCTGACTCAAGACGACTTGGAAGACATCTCCGGCTTGAATGTAATCCTTGCCGCTCTCGACCATTTCGTGGAAAGCCGCCCTGGATAAATTCGATGTCGGCTCGGGCAATTCGTGATCGGAAAGTAAAACGTCGTTTGCGCGCGGGTGCGGCCGGTCGAGATCCGTCAAAACGTCGTACAAGCGCTCTTCCGCCTGTGCGTACGCCGCGCTTGCATCGATACCGTCCCGCGGGCGAACCGGGGTCACGATCGTCATAACGTCTTCGATCGTATCGAAAACGGCGATGATCGTGGGCCGCAGAAAAATGCCATCCGGCAGCCCCATCACGTCGGGATTTTCGTCCGGCAAGGTCTCCATGAGACGGACCATGTCGTAGCTCATATAGCCGAACAGCCCGGCCGCCATCGGCGGAAGTCCCTCGGGAAGAGCGATGGCCGACTCCTGGATCAGCGCGCGCAACGACCCCAATGGATCGTTGCCTGCCGGTTCGAACCTGTCCGCATTGGCGCGGGCGTTACGGTTGATCTCCACTTCCGGCCCGCAGCATTGCCAGATCAGGTCGGGTTTCAAGCCAATAAACGAATAGCGCCCTCGGATGGAGCCGCCGGACACAGACTCGAGAAGGAAACTGTTCGCACGGCCATCCGCTAATTTCAGCATCGCCGAAACCGGCGTCTCGAGATCGGCGATCACGCTTGTCCAGACCACCTGAGCCTCATTCGCGTCATAGGTTTTCGTGAAATCGGCGTAATTCGGCTGCGTGGTCACGGTGCTTCCAATCGGACAGGCTCTTAAAATCTTAAAAGCAGGCTATCGAGCGCCTGGCGGTCGATTTCAACGGTATGGTGCTGCCGCAAAGCGTTGTTGTATTGAACTTCCAAGTCGCTGGCTATTCTTTGCGCCAGACGGTCGCCCAGCGCGTTGATAGCCGACCGGTTGGCGCCAACATTGACCGGTTTGATTTCGTTCAGCACCGCGACCGTATATCCGGCGCCGAAGGGCGCGCTGGCTGTGCCGCCGATTCTCGCTTCGAATAGGTCCGCTGCCACGGCGCGCGGCAGGTTCTTTTCGGCGCCTTCGCCCTCTCGATTGAAGGCGGGACTCGTTTCGACCGTAGCCCCGAGTTCGCCTGCGACGACGGACAGATTTTCACCGCCCTTGATCCGGTCGAGCGCCTTATTTGCTTTCTTTTTGGTCAATTTGCGGCGTTGTTCCGCCTGCCATGCTTGGACGACGCGGGCGCGCACGGTATGGAGTGGCCTTACCTGTGATGGTATGACATCGCCGGCCCGAACGACGAGATAGCCGCTTGCTCCCAAATCGATCAAATCGCTTTCCTCACCCGATGGGGTATCGAATACGGTTGCCAGGAAATCCCGTCCCTTTGGCAATCCGGCAATCGGTTTTCCGTCCGTTCCGTTGCCGCGCCGGTCGACCATGACGACATTCTTCGCCGAGACTCCGATCCGGCTCGCAGCTTCCTTAAGCGTGGCACCGCCGCCGAGCGCGTCATCCAAGTCTTTGGAAAGTTCGTACAAGACATCGTCGGAGCGCTCCGCCACCAACTCCGCCCGCAAACTCTTGCGGACTTCTTCCAGCGGCTGTGTATAGGGCGGTTTCGTACCCGTTACGCGCAAGACATACCATCCGAACGGCCCTTTCAACGCCGCACTTACCTGGTCGATACTCAATGAAAATACCGCATCCGCCAGCGCGTCGGGCAGGCTGCCTTTCGGAACGTCGCCCAAAACATTGGTTGCGCTTTCATCTTGATTTAAGAGCGTTTTCGCGAGTGCGACGAATTCCTTGCCCTCCGAAAGCTGCCCGACGGCCGTTTTCGCCGCCTGTTCCGTCGGGAAGATCATTTGTTGAACGGTTCGCCGTTCGGGCACCTTGTAACTGTCCAGCCGCTGATCGTATAAGGCCTGAATATCGCTGTCGGGAACGGCGATTTCACCTTCGGCATCGGCGCTCGTCAGATGAATGTAAGTTGCGTTACGATATTCCGGGGCGGTGAAAGTGCGTTCGTTTGCCTTGTGATAGGCCTTAAGCGCCGCGTCGTCCGGCGTGCCGACATCCGCAAATGCATCGTTCTGGATGGCTATGTATTTCGCGACCCTTTTTTCTTCACGCCACCGGTATAGCCGGTCGGCCAGCTGGCTGAACGCCGGAACATCCCGGGTCAGGCTGCCGACGACCTGGGTGCGGGAGAGTTCCTGGCGCAGGCGCAAGACAAATTGCTGTTCGCTGAAGCCATTTACAGCGAGTGTCTGCTCGAAAACGCCACGATCGAATTGACCTTGTTGATTGCGGAAGCCGGGCTCGGTTCGAATACGCTTCGCGACGGCATTATCTGCGACACCAATTCCCAACGCGCCCGCTTCACTGTTGTACAACGCGTCCACGACCAACCCGTTGACGACGCGATCCGGGACGCCCAGACGACGCGCCTGATCTACCGAGAATTCGCTGCCTAGAGTTCGGGTCAGGCTGTTCATTTGGCGCCGAAAGGCGGAGGCGAATTCCTGTGCACCGATTTCGATACTACCGACTTTGATTAATGTGTTGCCGCCAAGGCCGGGGCGAAATATGTCGCCCACGCCCCATATCGCGAAACTGAGGACGAGGACCCCCAGAAGCGCCTTGAAATACCAAGTTCGAACGCCGTTTCGGAGGAATTCGAGCATACCGGTCTACCTTTGAAACCATTGAAAACACCGGCCTTCCGGCGTGGCGCGGCATATTAGGAGGCACCCGTCTGCCCCGCAACCGCTATTACGCATATGTGGTCCCTCGTGATCGCGCGTGATAAACAAGCGCCGATGGAAATTTGGGGGAGGTGTGTCGTGGCCACGACTCGCACGATGCTAATCGCCGGTAATTGGAAGATGAATGGGCTTGCCGCCGATGGGCTAGCGCTGGCCCAGGCGATTGCCGCGGGATCGTCGGATGTCGGCTGCAATTTGCTCGTCTGTCCGCCAGCCGTCCTGATCGGCGCCGTCGGTGACGCCTTGTCGGGAACGCAAGTCGCGTTGGGTGCGCAGGATTGCCACCCGGACGAAAGCGGTGCCCATACCGGCGATATCAGTGCGGAGATGCTTTCGGATGCCGGCTGCGGTTTTGTCATCGTCGGCCATTCCGAACGACGCGCCGATCATGGCGAGAGCGACGAGATCGTCCATTCCAAAGCGATAGCTGTGCACCGCGCCGGTTTGATTGCCGTCATCTGTGTCGGCGAAACCGAAGCGGAGCGCGATGCCGGTCGCGCCGATGCGGTCGTTGCCGGTCAGATCGGGGGCTCTGTCCCGGGAAACGCAACTGATGCTAATACTATTATTGCGTACGAGCCGGTTTGGGCCATTGGAACAGGTCGGACACCGACCCCAGAAGATGTACAGGCGATACACCGTCATATTCGGGAATCGGTGTCCGCTTGCGTTGGTGCCGGATTCGCGGCGCGTGTTAGGCTTCTTTACGGCGGATCGGTTAAACCAGGCAACGCTCGCGAACTTATGGCGTTGCCCGACGTCGACGGCGCGCTCGTCGGCGGTGCAAGTCTGGCGGCGGACGACTTTTTGGCGATTGCGGCAAATTGCCCGTAGGTGAGGCTGGTCTTTTCCCGCTCCAGGGACTACATACTGCGGAAATTACGAAGATTTTAGTAAAGGCTAGGCGATGGAATCCGTTGTTTTGGTGGTTCATCTGATCCTGGCGTTGTTGCTCATCATCGCGGTTTTGATGCAGCGCAGCGAAGGAGGTGGACTTGGGATCGGTGGCGGAGGCGGCGCCAGCGTCGGCGGGTTCATGAGCGTGCGCGGCACGGCAAACTTTTTGACCCGGGCGACCGCGGTGTTGGCGGGATTGTTCATGCTGACGAGCCTGTCCTTGGCTATCCTGGCGGGGAATCGCACCACGCCGAAGTCGATACTAGACAATCCGGCGGCGACCGGAACGCAAATTCCGGAGACCAAAGAGGGCGATGTACCGCTTTCTCGCTAGGCTGTAAGCGATAATTCGCCTCTTCGGTCGAATTTCTGTTTCAGGTTCTAATCGATTGGATTAGACTACCCGTCCATGACGCGTTTCATATTTATCACCGGCGGCGTGGTTTCCTCACTCGGTAAAGGTCTTTCATCGGCGGCTCTGGGCGCGCTGTTGCAGGCGCGCGGTTATTCGGTGCGGCTGCGCAAGCTCGATCCTTACCTCAACGTCGATCCGGGGACGATGAGCCCCTACCAGCACGGCGAAGTCTATGTGACCGACGATGGGGCGGAAACCGATCTCGATCTCGGTCATTACGAGCGTTATACCGGCGTGCCGGCGCGGCGCAGCGACAATGTCACGACCGGCCGGATCTATTCCAACGTCATCGCCAAGGAGCGGCGCGGGGATTATCTGGGCGGCACGGTCCAAGTCATTCCGCACGTCACGGATGCGATCAAGGAGTTCGTCGTCAGCGATCTCGACGACGAAGATTTCGTTCTTTGCGAAATCGGCGGGACGGTGGGCGATATCGAGGGTCTGCCCTTCCTGGAGGCAATTCGCCAGTTGCGAAACGAATTGGGCGCCGAACGGACTCTGTTTATCCACCTTACCCTTGTGCCGTACATCCCTTCGGCAGGTGAATTGAAGACCAAACCGACGCAACATTCGGCGAAGGAACTGCTGAATATCGGTATTCAGGCGGACATATTGCTGTGCCGCTGCGACCGCGAAATCCCACCGGATGCGCGCAAGAAGATCGCCCTCTTCTGTAACATCCGCGAGGGCCGGGTCATTCCGGCGCTCGACGTCGACACAATTTATCAAGTGCCGATCGCCTATCACGAAGAGGGGTTCGATACGGAGGTGATGCGATATTTCGGCCTTATGGACGATGATGTCGAAGACGACATCGACCTGTCCCGCTGGACCGACGTCGTGCATCGCATCCGGGCGCCGGAAGGCGAAGTGAACATCGCCATCGTCGGCAAGTACACGAACCTGCTCGATGCCTACAAATCGCTTGGCGAAGCGCTGCATCACGGAGGCATCGCCAACAATGTTAGGGTCAATTTGAACTGGCTCGAATCGGAGACGTTCGAGCGCGAAGACGCCGCCTATTACCTGGAAGGCTGTCACGGCATTCTCGTACCTGGCGGTTTCGGCCATCGCGGTGCGGAAGGCAAGATCAAGGCGGCGCGGTTCGCCCGCGAACGCCAGGTGCCCTATTTCGGCATCTGCTTCGGCATGCAGATGGCGGTCATCGAGGCGGCGCGCAACCTCGCGGGTATCGGCGGCGCAGGCTCGACCGAGTTCGGTCCGTGCGAAGAACCGGTCATCGGCCTGTTAACCGAGTGGACGCGCGGCAATGTTGTCGAGCGCCGCACTGCGGACCAGGACTACGGTGGGACCATGCGATTGGGGGCGTATCCCTGTATGCTGACGCCAGGCTCCCGCGTCGCCGCGATCTACGGCGACAAGTTGGATATCGGCGAACGCCATCGGCACCGCTATGAGGTTAACATCAACTTCAAGGACCGGCTTGAGGAACACGGCGTGACGTTTTCCGGTATGTCGCCGGATGGCGAGTTACCGGAAATCGTCGAGATACCGGAACATCCCTGGTTCGTCGGCGTGCAGTTTCACCCCGAATTGAAATCGAAACCATTCGAGCCGCATCCGCTGTTCCGCAGCTTCATCAAGGCGGCGATGGATCAATCGAGGCTTGTCTGACATGCCAACGACCGTGAAAGTCGGCAATCTGGAGATCGGCAACGATTTGCCGCTGACCATCATCGCGGGCCCATGCGCGATGGAGAGCCGGGACCACGCGCTCGAGATGGGCCAGGCCCTGAAGGAACAGGCCGACAAGCTCGGTTTCGGGCTGATCTACAAATCCTCGTTCGACAAGGCGAACCGGACCTCGATCGGCAGCGCGCGCGGTATCGGGCTGGACAAGGCTATGGCGATTTTCGCCGAACTGCGCGAGACCGTCGGCTGTCCGGTACTGACCGACGTGCACGAGCCGCAGCAATGCGCCATCGTCGCGGAGGCTGTCGACGTATTGCAGATTCCGGCCTATCTCTGCCGCCAGACCGACTTGCTGGTTGCCGCCGCGGAAACCGGCCGGGCGATCAATATTAAGAAGGGACAGTTCCTGGCCCCCTGGGACATGAAGAACGTGGTCGCCAAATGCGTCGAGGCGGGCAACGAAAACCTGATGGTCTGCGAGCGCGGCGCCAGCTTCGGCTACAACACGCTGGTCAGCGATATGCGGTCACTGCCTGTCCTGGCCCAGACCGGCTTTCCGGTCGTGTTCGATGCAACCCATTCGGTGCAGCAGCCGGGCGGGCAGGGCGCGACGTCCGGCGGTCAGCGGGAGTTCGTGCCGGTTTTGGCGCGCGCCGCGGTCGCCGTGGGGGTCGCCGCGGTCTTCATGGAGACCCACCAGTACCCGGACAACGCCCCATCGGACGGCCCGAACATGGTGCATCTCAAGGATTTCGGTCCCTTGATCGAGAACTTGATAGCGTTCGACCGTCTTTCGAAGGGCCGCAATTGAGCGCGAATTGCCGCCGCCGGTAGCCTTGGATCGCTGAATACCGTAATTCATAGCAAGAATTAATGCCTGAGGAGGCACCTTAGCCATGACCGCCATTCTCGATATTCACGGGCGCGAAATTCTCGACAGTCGGGGCAATCCGACCGTGGAGGTCGACGTGACCTTGGAAAGCGGCGCCTTTGGCCGCGCCGGCGTGCCGTCCGGGGCGTCGACCGGCAAGCATGAAGCGTTGGAACTCCGCGACGGTGGCGGCCGTTACGGCGGCAAGGGCGTGGCCAATGCGGTCGATGCGGTGAACGGCGAGATATTCGACCTGTTGAGCGGCATGGACGCCGGCGATCAGGTCAAGCTCGACCGCATGATGATCGATCTCGACGGGACCCCGAACAAGGCGCGGCTCGGCGCCAACGCGATGCTCGGCGTCTCGCTGGCGGTCGCCAAGGCGGCGGCGGCGGATGCGGGCCTGCCGCTCTACCGCTATGTCGGCGGCGCCTATGCCCGAACCCTGCCGGTGCCGATGATGAACATCATCAATGGCGGCGCGCATGCCGACAATTTGGTCGATTTTCAGGAATTCATGGTCATGCCTGTCGCCGCCGGTTCTTTGGCGGACGCTGTTCGGATCGGCGCGGAAATCTTCCAGTCCTTGAAGAAGGCGCTGCAGGATGCCGGCCACAACACCAATGTAGGCGACGAGGGCGGTTTCGCCCCCAGCGTCGGTTCGACCGAGGAAGCGCTCGGCTTCGTCATGAAGGCGATCGAGGCGGCAGGTTACGCGCCGGGCGAAGACGTGATGCTGGCGCTCGACTGCGCCGCCAGCGAGTTCTTCAAGGACGGCAAATACGTACTGGCGGGCGAAGGCAAGTCGCTCGATTCCGACGGCATGGTCGGCTATTTGTCGGATTTGGTGTCGCGCTACCCGATCCTGTCCATCGAGGACGGCATGGACGAGGACGACTGGTCCGGCTGGGCCGCGCTGACCCGAGAACTCGGCGGCAAGGTGCAGCTCGTCGGCGACGATTTGTTCGTCACCAATCCGGAGCGCCTCAGCCGCGGCATCGCGGAAGGCGTCGCCAACTCCATCCTGATCAAGGTCAACCAGATCGGCACCCTGTCGGAAGCCCTGGAGACCGTGGAGATGGCGCACCGCGCCGCCTACACCTCGGTCACCTCGCACCGCTCCGGCGAGACGGAGGACGCGACCATCGCCGACCTCGCGGTCGCCACCAACAGCGGCCAGATCAAGACCGGGTCGCTGTCGCGCTCCGACCGGCTGGCCAAATACAATCAACTGATGCGGATCGAGGAACAGCTTGGCTCCGCCGCGCGCTACGCCGGGATATCGGTGCTGCGCAAGTAATTTACCCCACCCCGTCATCCTCGGACTTGATCCGAGGATCCATGCGACGGAAGGTGTCTCGGCTCGGCCTGGATTATCGGGTCACGCCCGATAATGACAGTAAGCGAAGGAAGAATCGAATGTATATCGACGGCAATTGGGCGACCGCGGACGGCGTCCTGGAAGTGACCAATCCGGCCAATGGCGAGGTGATCAGCTCTGTGCCGGACGGCGGCCGCGAAGACGCCGCGCGGGCCATCGAGGCGGCGGCGAAGGCGTTTCCTTCCTGGTCGGGCCTGACCGCCTATCAGCGCTCCGAGTATCTGTACCGGGCACACAAGATCATGATGGAGCGCCGCGAGGACCTCGCCCGCATGATGACCCTGGAGCAAGGCAAGCCGATCCGCGCCTCGCGCAACGAGGTCGGCTACGCCGCCGATTTTCTGCTCTGGTACGCGGAGGAAGCCAAGCGCGTCTATGGCGAGACGATCCCCGCACCGCGCGGCGACCAGCGTTTCATCGTGGCGCATCAACCGGTCGGCGTGGTCGCCGCGGTGACGCCGTGGAACTACCCGATCTCGATGCTGACGCGGAAGATCGCGCCGGCGCTGGCGGCGGGCTGCACCATCGTGCTCAAGCCGGCCGAGGCGACGCCGCTCTGCGCGGTGGAGACCTTCAAGGTGTTCGAGGCGGCTGAAATTCCGGCGGGCGTCGTCAATCTGGTGACGGCGGCCGACCCGGTACCGATCGGCGAGGAATTCGTCAGCAACCCGGCGGTGCGCAAGATCACCTTCACCGGTTCGACCGCGGTTGGCAAGAAGCTCGCCGCAGGTGCGGCGGCGCAGTTGAAGCGGGTTTCGATGGAACTCGGCGGCCACGCGCCGTTCCTGGTCTTCGACGACGCCGATCCGGTGCACGCCGCGAAGGGCGCCTCGCTGGTCAAGTTCCTCAATACGGGACAGGCCTGCATCAGCCCGAACCGGCTGTTCGTGCACAGCAGCATCGTCGAACCCTTCGTCGAGACCCTGGTTGAGCGCGTCACCCGCATGCGCGGCGGCAACGGTATGGAAGACGGCATCAGCATCGGCCCCTTGGTCAACGAGGCGGCGATCGCCAAGGTGGCGCGCCAGGTCGATGACGCCAGGGAGAAGGGCGCCATGGTCATGTGCGGCGGCCACCGCCTGATGGACGACGGGCTCGATAGAGGCCATTTCTACGCCCCCACAGTGCTGACCGGCGTGACCGAGGCCATGACGATCTATCGCGAGGAGACCTTCGGCCCGGTGGCCCCGATTATCGCCTTCGACGACGACGAGACCGCGCTCGCCATGGCCAACGACACCCATTACGGGCTCGCCGCCTACGTCTATACGAACAATTTGTCGCGCGCCATGCGCATGTTCGAAGGGCTGCGCTTCGGCATCATCGGCATCAACGACATCAACCCGACCGCCGCCGCGGCGCCCTTCGGCGGTGCCAAGGAAAGCGGCCTGGGGCGCGAAGGCGGCCGCGAGGGCATCGGCGAGTATCTCGAGACGAAGCTGGGCGGGTTTTCGGTTTAGCCGTTCGAAGGTGCCGCGTTAAAAATCGTACGCGCGCTGGTACGCCGGCCGCCGCTTCAGACGCTCGTGGTAGGCCTGCAGCACGGGGTAACCGCCGATCAGTTTGGTGAACGTGGCCATGAAGCAGCTATGGCCGACGAGGATGTCCGCGCCGGAGAATCCGCTCTCCAGCAGATGGTCGCGGTCGCTTAGGGCGTCCGACAGGATATCTGCGCGGGTCTCGAAATCGCGTTTTTCCTTGGCCGCAAAGTTGGCGTCGTGCGGCGTGCCCGGAGGGCGCATATATTCGAGCGGGCGCATGGTGTTGTCGAAATACAGCATGATCGCGGGGTCCAGTTCGGCGCAGGCGAATACGCACCATTGGTAATAGGCGGCGCGCTCGGGCGTGCCGACCGCTGGTGCCAATTTATTTACCGGATGCTCGTCGATCAGCTGCATCACGATCGCGGCCGATTCGAACATCGTATAGACATCTGTTTTAAGTGCCGGGACGACACCGAGCGGATGGATGGCGCGATAGGTGTCTGTATTCTGCTGACCCGCCATCATATCGACAAGCTCCCTTGTGTAGTCGATCTCCAGCTCTTCGAGCGCCCACTTTGCGCGCTGCGACCGTGTCGGCGGCCATTCGTAGAGTGTGGTCATGGACTGCGTTCAGGTTTCCAGCGCGCCGCCGGCCTTGACCCAGGCGTCGATGCCGCCGACCAGGTGCGAGACGGATTTGATTCCCATGCCTTGCGAGGTCTGCACCGCGAGTGCGGAGCGTTCGCCATAGGCGCAGTAGTAGATCAGGTGCTTGCCGTCGCGTTCGGCCATTTCGCGCAGCAGGCCGCCGGGTTTGACGAAACGGTCGAGCCGCCGGTAGGGGGCGTGAACCGAGCCCGGGATGACGCCGTTCGAGTCGCGCTCGGAATCTTCGCGCAGATCGACCAAGACGCAGGCCTCGCCGCCGCACTGGTTTACCACCTGCTCGACCGTCAGCGCCCACGGTTCGTGTTTTTCGAGGCCCTGCTCGGCGCCGATCACGACATTGGCGGGCACCGCCACGTCCATCATCTTCGGATTGTCGAGGTTCAGATTGTCCATGATCTTGGCGTACTCTTCGGCCGAACCCACCTGCAGGCGCGGGTTGAAGCGGATCTCCTCGCCGATCGTGCTGACCGTGTCGCCTTTATAGTCGTGCGCCGGATAGACAAGGGTTTCTTCCGGAAATTTCAAGAGCTTGTTGAAAATCGAGTCGTACTGCTCCAGCGCACTTCCGCCCTGGAAATCGGTCCTGCCGGTGCCGCGGATGAGCAGCGTGTCGCCCGTGAAAACCCGGTCGCCCATCCTGAAGCTGTAGGAATCGTTGGTGTGACCGGGGGTGTATATCACGTCGAGACTGATCCCCTCGACCGTGATCGTATCGCCTTCCGTCACACGCATGGAGACGACATCGACCGCGCTTTCTGTGCCCATCACGGTGATGCATTTCGTCTTGTCCCGCAACGCGCCCATACCGGTGATGTGATCGGCGTGCACGTGGGTGTCGGCGACCTTGACGAGTTTGAGGTCGAGCTCTTCGAGTAGGCGGAGATAGTGATCCACCCGGTCGAGTACGGGGTCGATGATCAGCGCCTCGCCGCCGGGGCGGCTCGCGAGCAGATAGGTGTAGGTGGAAGATTCGGAGTCGAAAAGTTGCCGAAAGAGCATCGATGCCTCCACACGCGGGTGACCCGCGTTTCAATCGTCTAAATGCAATCTGCCCCAGCGTGCATTCTAATCGGAATTCAACAAATTTCTATGTGTAAAATGGTTTCCGTTGAGAATTTCACCTTGGCGCTTACGCGATACCGGCTGTGCCGTTTCCGTTGACGATGGCGGCGACGATCTGATCTTCCGGTGCGCTGACCTTGCCGCTGCGGATCGCGGCGAGCGTGGAAGCGCCGGCGAGTTCGACGCTTTGGCCCATCTCGAACCACAACCATCTGGCGGCGTCGCGCATTTCGTCGTCGGTGACGAGCACGATATGGTCGACCTTGTCGGCGATAATGTTGAGATTGATTTGCGCGCTGCGCTTCGGCGCCAGCGTATTCGCGCCGGTGTCGATGCTATCGAGGGTGATAAGTTCGCCCGCTTTCAGGCTGGCGGACAGGGTCGGGGCGCCGACAGGTTCGACGCCGATTATCTTGATCTCCGGTTTCATCGCCTTGGCGGCTATCGCGACACCCGCGATCAGCCCGCCGCCGCCGATACCGGCGACGATGACGTCGATGTCGGGGGATTGTTTCAGCATCTCGCGCGCGATCGTGCCCTGGCCGGCGATGACGGCGGGGTCGGCGAACGGGTGGATGTACGTCATGCCGTCGGCTTCGGCGCGCGCCAGCGCCGCACGTTCCGAATCGTCCCAGACCGCGCCTTCTGTCACGACTTCAGCGCCCCAAGCCCGCGCCCGTTCGGCCTTGTCCATCGGCGAGCTTTCCGGCAGGTAAATCACGGCGGGGCAGCCGGCCGCATGCGCCGCATAGGCAACCGCGATCCCGTGATTGCCGCCAGACGCGGTAATTACCCCGCGCGTCAGGGCATCTGTACTGAGCTGGAGGATCGCATTGTTCGCGCCGCGCGCCTTGAAGGCGCCGGTGACCTGCAGGCATTCCAGCTTGAGCATCGTCTTGCCGGGCCGCAGCGGTTCGCGGATGAAGCGCGCGCGCAGGCAAGGCGTGCGGCGGACGCGGCTGCCGATCCGCTCCGCCGCCTGTTCGATATCCTCCAGCGTGATTTCGTCAGCCATGCCGCACCCTAGACGCCGAAGCCGCTGCCGGCCTTGCGGTATTCGTCGCGCGGCGGTGCGAATATGTCGAGGATCGTGGCGCCTTCCGGTCCGATGCGCACGCCGTGTTCGACGTTTCCCGGCGTGCGCCAGAAGTCGCCCTTCTTAAACGGTACGTCCTCACCATCTTGGATCCGAATACCGCTGCCTTCCAGGCAGACGCCCCATTGTTCCTGCGGGTGGCTGTGGATCGAGCCCTGGCTGTCCGGATTGCAGCGCACGACGGACAGCATCGCCTGGTCGCCGACGAATATGTTCGTGTTCACGCCCTCGGCGAGGGTGCGCTGAATGCTGCCTTCCAACCTGTCGAGATTGAAGAAGTTTTCTGGCATGTCCGTCTCCCCTGGTTAAGTGCTGCCTGAACGCGTCCGGCCAACTACTCCTTAGTCGCGTCTGCCCGGTGACGCAACGCTGTGGACGCCTACCGTGTCATTGCCGCGCGTGGATTCCCCGCCGTGCCCCCGTTACACTCCTGCAGGAGTGGAGGAATACGCGATGAATTACGCCATTTTGGGGGCGGGTGCCCTCGGCAGCATTATCGGCGGACATTTGATCCGAGCCGGCGAGGACGTGACGATGCTCGCGCGCGGCGCGCGTGCGGCGCATCTTCGCGAGCACGGCTTATCGGTCAGCGGTCTCGTGGATTTCACGGTGCCCTGCAACATCGAGACCGATCCGAACGCGCTAAAAGAAGCAGATGTTCTCGTCGTCACGGTCAAGACCTACCAGACGATGGACGCCATCCGACCGCTCGAACATCTCCGCGTGGGCAGTGTATTTTCGGTGCAGAACGGTATCCTGAAGAACCGCCAGCTAGCGGATGTCTTCGGCGAGAACGCCGTACTCGGCTCGATCGGGATGCTGAGCGGCGAGCTGCTGGGCGATGGGATGGTTCGGTTCACCGTGAACCAGATGCTGGAGCTCGGCGGATTGCCCGACGGGCCCTCCGCCGAAAGCGAGGCGATTGCGGCGAGCCTCAACGCCGCCGGCATCAAGGCGTCGGTTTCCGAGACGATACAAACCTCCGAGTGGTCGAAATATGTCGGCTGGTCCGGCATGATGGCGCTGTCGGTTCTGACGCGGCTGGAGACCTATAAATTTCTGGCGGACCCGGGCGCCGCGCGCATCGCGGCGAAGATCATGCGGGAAACCGCCGCCGTCGCCGGCGCGCTCGGCATCCCCTTGTCGGACAAACCGCCGATACCCTCGGCGAAAATCGCGGAGGACACCGAAGAAGAAGCGGTCGAACACCTTCTGGCAGTCGGCCGGTCTTTCCAGGAGAACGCGCCGCAACACCGCGTGTCGACCTTGCAGGACGTGGAGCGCGGACAACATCTCGAAATCCATGAGACGCTGGGCCATACGATCGAGCAAGCGGCGCGTTTTGGGGTGCCGGTCCCGACGGTCGAGACCTGCTACGGGCTGATAAGTGCGTTCGACCGCTGGATTACGAATTGACGCGGCGACAGGCGCGAAGGGGAAAACTTATGGGCTTCTATCATCCAGGCATGCGCGAGCTGCAGGACCGTTTCGAAGGGCGGGCCGTTCCCGACCGTTTGGCGGAAACGCGGATGCGCCGCGCATTTTCAGAGACGGACCGCGAATTCATCGAATCCTCGTCGTTCTTTTTCCTGTCCACCGCGACGGCGGAAAGCGTCGATTGCTCTTTCAAGGGCGGCGATCCGGGGTTCGTTCGTACAATCGGCGGGAACATTCTCGAATGGCCCGACTATGACGGCAACCGGATGTACCGCAGTCTCGGCAACATCGCGAGAAGTCCGCGGGTGGGCCTACTATTCATCCGCTTCGACGGTACGCGCTTCGACGGCTCCGCACGGCTGCGGGTCAACGGCCGCGCCGAACTCGACGAAAGCGAAGCGGCGCGAACGGGTCTACCGGGCGCAAAGCGGGTCGTTCGCGTGACGGCGGACCACATATTCACGAATTGTCCGCGCTATATCCCGAAAATGAGCCCGGAGGAGGCGTCGGTGTTCACACCGCGCGAGGGCCATACGCCGCCGCAGCCGTCCTGGAAGTCCCGGTCCTTCATAAAAGATATCTTCGACAAAGAGCGGGAAGACGAACGCCAGGCAGGGCCTAACTGCTAGGCCCAAGGATCGATCGCGTATTCGTCAATGACATCGTCCAAATAGGCGTAACCCAGCCCCGGCATCGTCGGCAGGACGACCCGGCCGCCCTCGACGGCCGGCTGCGTGTCGAGCAGGCGGCGGAAGTTGACGATCCTGTCGTCGGTGAAGACCTCGACGAAAATCGCGTTCGGCGTGCTGGCGGCCAGATGCAGGTGCATTTCGTGGTAGGCGTGCGGGCAGACCGAAATGCCGTTGCCTGCCGCGATGGCGGCGATGCGGCGCCATTCGGTGATCCCGCCGCAGCAGATCGCGTCGTGCTGCAGGATCGTGGCCGCCTGTTTGTCGAGCATTTCCTTGAAGCGCCAGCGTCCCGCTTCGATCTCGCCGGTCGCTATGGCGACGTCGGTGCGCGCCACCAGCCGGGCATGGTTCTCCAGGTCGTCGGGCGAAAAGGGTTCTTCTATGAAATAGGGATCGAAGCGCTCGAACATGCGGACGAAACGCAGCGCGGTCTGAATGTCCGTCCAGCAGTTCGAACAGTCGAGCATCAAGGCGACGTCGCCGCCGATCGCGTCGCGCACCGCCGCGATACGGGCTGCTTCTTCCGCCAAGCCCAATAGGCCGACCTTCATCTTGACCGCGTCGAAACCGAGATCGACATAGGTCTTCATCTCGGCACCGAGCATTTCCGGGATCTTGCCGTCGAGGTAGTAGCCGCCGCTGGCGTACCCGCGCACGGAATCGGTCCGGTGCGCGCCGAGCAGTTTGTAAAGCGGCAGGCCGGCCGCGCGAGCGTTGCGGTCCCACAGCGCGATGTCGAGGGCGCTCAGCGCACGCATGACCGAACCGGTGCGGCCCTGCAGCAATGATTCCCTGTACAGTTCTTCCCAAAGACCTTCGACCCGGAACGGGTCCTCGCCGAGCAGCAGGGGGCCGAGCAGCGTGCGGACCGCCTCTGTCACGATGCCGCCGGCGCGGTTGCCGCCATAGGTAAAGCCGATGCCCTTGTGTCCGTCGTCCGATTCGATCTCGACCAATGTCAGTTCGCGCGCCAGGACTTTGCGGGTGGCGAAGGTCGTCGCAGTGTCGAGTGGGATACGAACGGTGCAGGATCGTACAGCGGTGATTTTCGTCATGCGCGCCTCCGTTCGCACGGCTCACGCGGCGAGCACTTTCTCCAACGCCGGCACCGGTGCCAGCAGGCCGATGCGCGTGGCTTCCTTGCGAATAGAGTCGAGCGTGGCGCGGGTCGCCGCGTCCCGGACGCCGCGGCCCCAGGCGGCCAGCGCGCGGCCCCTGGCGATGAACAGGTTGGACCAGGGAAGCGGCTCGCTGCTTGTGTAGGATTCGAGCGCATCGGCGTAGCGCACGGCGTCATTCCAGGCGGCCATTTCCAAGGAAGCTTCGATCGCGTCACGGTAGAACCACAGGTGATTGTGGGCGATGCAACCCTGTCCGAGCAAGCCTTCGCCTTCTTTGAGGGCGGCTGCACGTTTGGCCCCATCGCTTGCGCACAGCGCGGTTGTCCCGAGTATTCGGGCCCCGATGAAAGTCGGGCCGGTTTCGCGGCTTAATTCATAGGCTAGCGCTACTCTCTGCCGCGCTTCCGCGCGTTGACCGGCAAGCAACAACTGCCGCGCCTGTTGGTTCATGATATAGGCCGTAAACCGGCGGTTTCCCAAGCCTTCCATGATTTCCAGGGCTTGTGCGATCGGTTCTTCCGCGGCGGCCGGATCGGATTTGTCGGTCAGAAATTCACCCAAGATGTTGAGGGCATAGGCGTGCGTGCGCTTGTCGCCCACTTTCTCCGCCAATTCAGCCGCGGCCCGACAATCGGCGAATGCTTCGTCGATTTCATTGATGTAACGGCGGGCCACGCCAAGGACGAAACGGTTGCCGATTTCGATCCGGCCCAGGGATTGGGCGCGGGCGATCGAAATGCATTCCCGGAACAGTTCCATCGCGGTGCCCATGCGTCCGCGGGCGTAGTTCGCGTCGCCCAACCCGCCGAGCGCCCGCGCGCGCCACTCGTGATCGTCGGCGCGGCGGGCATTTTCGATTGCCTGATTGTATTGTTCCTGGCAGGCATCGATGTCTCCTTCGGCAAAGGAGAACGTGCCGCGATAGAAGAAAATCAGCGCCAGCGCACTGTGGAGGTTCTCCTGGCGTGCCGCCGGTTCGGCCTTGTCGAGCGCTTCGATGCCTTCATCGGCGCCGCCGAGAAGACGGACGCCCGCGGCGACGCCGATCCAGGATTGGCAATGTTCCGCCTGGGTCCGGGCGTGCGCTTGCGCCTCGCGATAGGCCGCGATCGATTCCTTCGACCGCCCGAGCCGGGCAAGAAGCTCCGCCCGCTGGCTGGCAAGCGGAAAACGATCCTCATCGGCCAGCGCCAAGCCGCGTTCCGCAAGGCCCAGCGCGCGCTCGTGGCGAAACGCATCGGCTTCCGCCTGCGACGCGGCCAAATACGCCGCTGGTGCGTCCGGGTCGCTGGCGCGGTCGAGATGCTCGGCGTGCAAAATCAAATCGCGGTCCTGGAACCAGTCGGCGGCGCGGCGGTGCAGCGCCGCTTTGGTCGTCGACAGAAGCGTCGAGTAGGCCCCGTCGCGGATCAGCGCGTGGGCGAACAACATCTCCGCTCCGGCCGGGCGAACCAGATTGTGCGCGACGAGTTGGTCGCATTCGAAGGCGGAATCGTCGACGAGGTGGCGAAGTGTATCGATCGAAAAGCGCTGGCCGATGATGGCTGCAGCCTGCAAGGCATGGCGGTCGGCCGGTTGCAGCCGATCCATGCGGGCGAGGATCAGGCTCTGAATCGATCCAGGGATACTCGCCCCCCGATCGACTTCGGCATTGTAGACCAGTTGCTCCAGGAACAGCGGATTGCCCTCGGCCCGATCGACCACCGCACTGCGCAGATGGGCGCCCGCCGCGACGAGGGTGTCGGCCATCTCCAGCGCTTCCGCCTCCTGCAGCGGGCCGAGGTCGATGGTCATTAAGGACGCGCCACCGGTCGCCGCGCGCCAGGTCTGGTCGACCGGATCGCCTTCGACGCGCGATGTCATGACGAGCAGGGCAGGGCAGGTGGCGCACGTCGCAACGAGGGTCGCCAAATGGGCCATCGTCACGTCATTCGCCCAGTGAATATCCTCGACCGTGATGAACAAGCACTTTTGCGCCGCGACTTTTTGCATGAGCTTGGCCACGCAGTCGCGTTTTCCGCTGTTGCGTGCGGTGTTCTCCATCGCGTCGTACAGGCTGCGCGCTTCGGTGGATTGCGGCAGTTCGAGCAGGTCATGCAGAAAAGCCGCGTCGTTTGTTTCAACCAGACCGTCTGCGAGCGCCTTCTGCGCACCGATTAGCCTCGCTTCAACGCGATCCGCCGGAGTCAGGCCGAGCAGCCCGCGGACGATTGCGCGGATCGGGTCCTGCCCCTTGCCGGCGCCGAAATCGAGGACCTGTCCGGTAAAATAGTCGAACCCGGCCGCCTCCGCGGTGCACCGAAACTCCTCGACCAGGCGACTTTTTCCAATTCCCGCCTCGCCGCGCAGATGGATGGCATGGCCGTGGCCGGTCTCGCGGCAGGCCTCCAGCGCGCCGGCGAACTGGCGCCGTTCGGCCGCGCGGCCGACGAAGGGCAGATCGGCGCCGCCGCGGTCCTGTGCGGCGAGCGCGCGGACCCGCCAGACCATGACCGGCTCGTCGACGCCCTTGACCGCCGTGTCGCCGACCGCGTCGCACTCCGCCAGGCGTCCGACGGCGCGATAGACGGCGTCTGAGATGAAGGTCTCGCCGGGGCCGGCCATGTCATCGAGCCGGGAGGCGAGGTTCACCGAATTGCCGGTGACCGTGTATTCCCGATGGGCTTCGCTGCCGGTCCGGCTCGCGACCACTTCGCCGCTGGCGATACCGATATGCACGGCGAGGTCCGTGCCGACCGACCGGCTCATATCCGGGATCGCTTGATGGATCGCCAAGGCGGCGCGGACCGCCCGCATGGCATCGTCGTCATGGGCGACCGGCGCGCCGAACACCGCCATGACATTGTCGCCGATATGCTTGTCGATCGTGCCGCCGAAATCCTCGATGATTGCGTCTGTCGACTCGAAAAATACATTCAGGATCTTGTGAATATCCTCCGGGTCGGACTGGTTCGAGAGCTTCGTGAATCCGGAGAGATCGACGAACAGGACCGTGACCTGACGCCGTTCGCCAACCGGTTCGGCCGGCGTGGCCGCTTCCGGTTGCGCCGATGGGGGCGGGGTGTCCGTCGCCAGCGCCACGGCCGCCTTAAGGAGTTTTTTGCGGTGGCCGAGCGACAGGCCGAGGGATTCGAGGTCCTTTTCCTCAAGCTCGGGAAGAACCTCCAGGTCGATATCGTTTTCGGCGAAGATTTCGGCGTACCGGCCGAGGCCGAGCGAGCTGAGCCATGCATTGATATCGGCCATTTCGCAAATTCGCCCTGGCTGCCGCTTGATTAGCAATGGGCCCGACTATAACAATTTGGCGGGACGGCGATACCATTTCCAGTGGCAAGGCAACCTTATGAGTGAGCAGATTACCTACGAAATCGTCATCGTCGGGACGGGCGCTGCGGGTCTGAGCGCGGCGTTAAGCGCACGGTCGCGCGGCGCTTCGGTGTTGGTCGCGGAGAAGGCGCCCGTGGTCGGCGGGACCACGGCGATGTCCGGTGGCTGCATCTGGGCGCCGCGTCATCATTACATGGCGCAGTTGGGCGTGACCGACAGCCGCGAGGCGGTACTCGAGTATATCCGCGCGGTCTCGCCGGAAGGCTGGCACAACACCGAGGAGCCGCTCTGGAGCACCTTTGTCGATTATGTGCCCGAGATGTTGAAATTCCTCGAAGCGCAGACGCCGCTGCGATTCATTTCGAACCGGGACCCCGACCCCTACGCGGAAGCACCGGGCGGGTTGCCGTTCGGCCGCAACGTTTCCGCCGCACCGATCCGTATCGGTATCCTGGGCACGTGGCGCGGCAAGGTGCGTTCGCCGACATTCGATTTGCGCCTCAGTTACGAGGAGATGGTCGATACGTTCTTTTTCGCCCACCCGAAGAAATGGGTTGCGCGCTACATGCCAAAGCTCGCCTGGCGCAAGCTGTTGAACATACGGACCAAGGGCAATGCGCTGTCGATCGGCTTGCTCAAAGGATGTTTGGACCACGGTGTCGACATCTGGCTCGACGCGCCGGTGCAGCGGTTGCTTCAGGAAAATGGCCGCATTGCCGGACTCGAAGTCGAACGCAAGGGGGAGACGGTTGCAGTCCACGCATCGAAAGGCGTGATCCTGGCCAGCGGCGGTTTCGAGTGGAATGCGGAGATGATGGCGGAACATTTCCCGGGTCCGGTCGAATGGACATCGAGCCCGCCGACCAATACCGGCGACGGCCAGCGCATGGCGGCGGACGTCGGCGCGCGTCTCGACCGCATGGACCAGGCCCTGGTGATGGGTGCGACGCCGGTGACCTATGAGGGGCGTCCGCATGGCCAGCCGGCGGCGGACTATTTCCTGCCGCATTCGATGATCGTCAACCGGTACGGCCGCCGCTTCGTCAACGAAAAGCAGATGAATATCGGGCTCGCCTTCGCCGAGATGGATCCGGAAACGGGAACGCCCAGGCATCTGCCGGCCTGGCGCATTTACGACAGCCAGTTCGCGGCCAAATATCCCCACGCGATGCCGAAAAAGTCGGTGCCGGGAAACTATTACCGCGCCGACACGCTTGACGATCTCGCGCGGCAGATCGATGTCGACCCCGAAGGGCTTGTCGAAACGGCGCGAAATTTCAGCGACTTCGCGCGGACCGGGGTCGACGAGGATTTCGGCCGAGGCTCGACGGTCTGGGACCGCAACCGCGGCGGCGATCCCGACCACAAACCGAACCCGACCTTGGGCACGATCGAGCGGCCGCCGTTCTACGCCATGCCGTTCAAGGCGAGTTTCCTGGGCACCAAGGGCGGCGCACGGACCAACGAGCGGGCGGAAGTCTTGGATCAGGACGACAACGTCATTCCGGGCCTCTATGCCGCCGGCAACGTGATGGCCAATTCCTTCGGTTCCAAGGGGGTCGGCGCGGGCACCACGCTCGGCCCCTGTCTCACCTGGGGTTATATCGCGGGCATGTACGCCGCACACCGTTAGCGATGCGTTCAGAACGCCGGTGACGGCTTGCTCGGCGATACCGGTTTCAGCGGTGGCGAAAGATCCGCCGGGTCGAGGCCGAGTTCGTGCAGGGCGACATTGAGCAGGCAGAAATCCGCCTGCGGTGCCATGATCGGCGCCAGCGCGCCGTCGCGGAAAAGTTGTTCGATCCGCGATCCTTTAAAGATGGTGTGTGCGCCGCCGAGCTGCAGCGCAGTACGAGTGACCCGGCTGCACATTTCGCCCACGATGTACTTTGCACGGAAAAGGGCAGCCAAGCTTTCCGGGGTCGGACCCTTACTGTCGAGCAGCCAGGCGGAATTGTAGGTGACCAGCCGGGCCGCTTCGATATCGACCGCCATCTCTGCTACCTTGCGACGGGCATCGGGGTGATAGGCGAGAGATTGGGTGTATCCCGGCGGTTTTCGGCCTTCCAGGACTTTTACGACCTCCTTGTAGGCGGCCGCGGCGACGCCGAGATAGACCGGTGTGTAGGACGCCCAGAACCAATGCGCCTGGTCTGCGCGAAAGGGTTGGATGTTGTCGGTCAGGTATAGCGCGTTGCGTTCCGGGACAAAGCAATCCTCCAACACGAGGGAGTCGCTTCTGGTGGCGCGCATGCCCAGCGTGTCCCAGTTTTCGATGACGCTGCGGCCTTCGGACTCCGTGGGAATTAAGATGAACAACCCGGCACGCGGATCGGTCTCGCCGTCCGGATAGGTCAGCACGGCGCAATAATCCGCCGCCTGCAGCATCGACGCGAACATTTTGCGCCCGTTGATCCGCCAGCCGCCTTCGACCCGGGCCGCCATGGTCCCGAGGTGGCGTTCGCCGATCATCGAGGTGCTCGTTGCCTCGGAGAAATTTCCGGCGATCATCTTGCCGTCTTCGACAGCCAGTTGGGCGATATGGGCGCGCGTATCTTCCGGAACGAATTCGCTCTCCGTCAGGGGACCGACCATCGAGGCATGCATGTTGAAGGCGAGCGCTGTCGCCGGACAGCCTTCGGCCAGCGTCTCGTATGCGAGCGTGTGATCGAACAGTCCGGCACCGCCGCCGCCGCGTTCCTTGGCAATATTGTGTGCCAGGAACCCTTCGGCGCGCAGCCGGTCGTAATTCTCGTGCGGGTGGCTCGCGTCGCGGTCGTGGTCGCCGGTCCGAGTGGCGAAGTCGGCCGCGATCTCCCGGCACCGTTCCAGCAGGCGATTCTGCTCGTCGTTAAGATCGAAAAACACGGTTCCGGTTCTCAGGCCCTGGCGAGGGCGTATATCTGCTTGCCGCTCGGCAGGGTAGGGTGGGCCAGCCATGACTCGCCGGCATCGCTACTGGAAAATACTTCGCCACCATTGGTCGCGCAGGACATGAGGCTCGGCTGGCGTTCGTCGAAGGCCAATTTGAACATCGTGTCGCCAGGCATCAGCCCCATATCGGCGCGGTTCCAAGAGTCTCCGCCGTCGCGGCTGTACAGCAGCACGCCGGTATCGCTTTTGAAGTCGGCACCCGCCGAGGCCCAAATCTTTCGCGGATTGCCCGGCACTTCGCAGATATCGCGGCAATAAATCTGGCCCTTGGCGTTCAGCGGCTCCAGCGGCACGTGCCGCCAATGGTCACCGGCGTCCGCGCTGCAGAACATGCCGGCGCGGCCGATGCTGTAGACAGTGCCGGGCCGCCATCGGCTGGCCAGCACGCCGTGCATGTCGACGGTATCGTCGTTGACGTAGTGTCCGTGGCTGAGATTTTCCCAATGCAGCCCGCCGTCGGTCGAACGGATGATGCCGCCGACTTCGATCGCGCCATACAGCAGATCGGGGTCGTTCTCGCTGGCGGCCAGCATCAAGACCCGCTTGACCGGATTGGCGCCCGGCGCGGTCGTGATCTCCGGAAAATTCACGCTCACGGGCAAGCGGTCCCAATGTTCGCCGGCATCGTCGCTGCGATATATTTCGCAGTTCTCGGTGCCGACGAAAATCACCTCGGGATCGTAGGGGTGAAACAGGATCGACCAGACCGGTTGCCCGCGGTCCGGCATATCCACCCTCTCCCAATGTTCGCCGTGATCGTTGCTGCGGTAGGGGCCTACCTGCGTACCGGCGTAGATGACGTTGGGATTGTTCGGATGGACGGTCAGCGCCCGGATTGCCGGCGCTTCAGGCAATCCCTCAGTCAGTGTTTCCCATGCCTCGCTGTCCTCGGCGAGACGGTAGAGTCCGGTGTCGACGTGCCGGCCGGGAGCGGTTTCGCCGCCCATGCCGACATAGATGAATGACGTGTTCGACGTGCTGGTAGCCATGTGACCTCCCTTTCCGAAGAAAAGCGTATCACACGGCGCTCATGACCACGAACGCGCTTTAGATTTTCACCTACGCGCCTTTCCAGTTCGGCGGACGCTTCTCGGCAAACGCCTTCGGCCCTTCGACGAAATCGTCGCTGCCGCGCATTGCTTTGACGGCCGGGTAGTCCGAGCGCATGGCATCCTGCAGGCTTGGCTTGTCGAGGCCGGCATAGACCGCCTGCTTCGAGGCGCGGATCGACATCGGCGAGCACTCCATGATCGTCTCCGCCCATTTGCGGGCGGTCGCCATCAGTTCGGCCTGCGGCACCACCTCGTTGACAAAGCCCAGCTCTTTACCCTCGGCGGCGGGCACGCGGCGGCTGGTCAGAATCATGCCCATCGCCTGTTTGCGCGGGATGATGCGCGGCAACCGGTGCAGCCCGCCAGCCAGGGCGGCCAATCCGACCCGCGGCTCCGGCAAGGCGAAGACGGCGCTTTCGGCGGCGATGATCAGGTCGCAGGCGAGCGCGATCTCGAAGCCGCCGCCCATGGCGAAACCGTTGACCGCGGCGATGATCGGTTTGTCGATATCGAAACGGCCGGTCAGGCCGGCGAATCCGCTGTCCGGCCGCTCGCGCGGGCCGCCGGCCGCCTGGTATTTGAGGTCGTTGCCGGCTGAGAACGCCTTGTCGCCCGCGCCGGTGACGATGGCGATCCATTGATCCGGGTCGTCGCGGAAACTGTTAAACACTTCGTCGAATTCGAAATGGGCGGGCGGGTGCAGGGCGTTGTACACCTCGGGCCGGTTGATGGTGATGATGGTCAGCTTGCCGTCGCGCTCGACCTTCAGAAATTCGTAATCGGCCATGTCTCTCCCTCTCGCCGGTTATGGATTTGCCCTATCATACGCACACAGCGCACGCCGTCGACAGCGACCGGCGGCCGCGCCAGCCAACGGAGGGATCGGATGAAAGTCACGGCAATCGAGACGCTGCACTGCGATTCGGGATGGCGGAACTACCATTTCCTCAAGCTTTCGACGGACGAGGGCGTCGTCGGCTGGAGCGAGTATGACGAAGGTTTCGGGTCGCCCGGTGTTTCGACCGTGATCGAACGCATGTCGGACCGGGTCGTCGGCAAGGACGCCTCGGCGCACGAGCGCGTCTATGCAGAACTCTACAGCTTCACCCGGCCTGCCGCCGGCGGGGTCGTCGCGGAGGGGCTCGGCGCCATCGAGAACGCGCTGCTTGACGCCAAGGCGAAGGCGCTCGGCGTACCCTGCTACGAGCTGCTCGGCGGCAAGGTGCGTGACCGCATCCGTCTCTACTGGTCGCATTGCGCCACCTGGCGGATCAATCAGCCGGACTACTACCCGCCGGCGATCACCGATCTGGACGGGGTCAGGGCGATCGGCGCCGAGGTCCGCGAGAAGGGCTTCGGGGCGCTCAAGACCAACATCTTTCTCTACGAAAACGGCAAGCCGAGCGGCTGGCGGCCGGGCTTCGGCGTACCGTTCCAGCCCGCGCTCAATGTCGAGCGCCGGCAGTTGCGCGACCTGCGCACCCATCTGGAGGCGATCCGCGACGGGGCGGGACCGGACATGGATATCCTGCTCGACCTCAACTTCAACATGAAGACCGAAGGCTATCTTAAGATCCTGCGCGAGATCGCGGACCTGGACATGTTCTGGATCGAGATCGACAGCTACAACGCCGACGCGCTGGCCTATATCCGCGACCACAGCCCGCACCCGATCAGCTCCTGCGAGACGCTCCTGGGCCTGCGCGAATTTCTCCCCTATTTCCGGGCGCAATCGATGGATGTGGCGATCGTCGACGCGGTGTGGAACGGCGTCTGGCAATCGATGAAGATCGCGGCCTCGGCCGATGCGCATGAAGTCAATGTCGCGCCGCATAATTTCTACGGGCACCTGTCGACGATGATGAACGCCCATTTCGCCGCCGCGGTGCCGAACCTTCGGATCATGGAGATCGATATCGACAGATTGGCCTGGGACGACGAAATCTTCACCACCGTACCGCCGATCGAGGACGGTCATCTGGTCGTGCCCGATACGCCGGGCTGGGGCACGGAGCCAAACGAGGAGGCCATTCGCGCGCGGCCGGCCAAGGGCAGCGCCGGTCTGGTGAGCTACAAGAACGATTAGGGAGCGATAGCCAATTCGCTACGCGGTACCGGTAACCTGCCGCAACGATTACGTTCGCTCGGTCCGCCGGGTTTGCCGGACAGCAAAAGGAGAGCGGCTAGACCTTCTTGCGTCCTCTCAGAGGGGCGATTGCAGCGATGTGTTCCGGCGTAAGGCCACAGCATCCGCCGATCACCTGCACGCCTTGCGCGATCCAATTCTCCGCGGCTTGGTGGAAGTCGCGAGGTGCTATCACGTTTTCGAACTGCCAATTCGGCATCTTAAAATGGCCTGAATCCGGGTAGGCCATGAGAGGACCATTGTAAGCCTCTTTCAAAATGGCGAGCGCCTCGCCCGTGATGTTCGGCGAGGTGTGCATGATGCCCGCGGCAGCCACATCGTGGCCGCTCAGAATTTGGACCGTTTCCGAAAACGGGATTTTGTCGTCGGCGGTATAGGCGAGTAGCCGGCCGTCCTCACTTCGGCGCGCCGAGAAACCGGCCCAAATCGGCAACCCCGTCTCCACCGCCGCGTCGAACGCGGCGGCCATCCGGTCGGGATGATGCATCATTTCGAGCAGGATTAGGTCGCAGCCTTCCGCCTTTAGGAGCGACGCATGGGCGTCCAATGCTTCGTCCAATTCCATGCGGCTCGGCAGGCGGTACGGGTCCGAGGGAACCGCACCGCCACCCGCGGGCACCATGTGCGACAGCGAACCGGCAACCACAATGTTCGGGTCCCCGCTTGCATCGCGGGCGTGCTTGGCCGCGGTTACGGCTGCCCGGTTAATCTCTTGAAATTTGTCCTCAAATCGTGCCGCCTTCAGCATAATCGGCGACGACGCGAAAGTGTTTGCGGTGATGATTTCCGCGCCGGCCGCGATGTAGTCCCAATGCACGGCTTCGAGGATATCCAAGTGATCGAGCGACGCTGGACCGCACCATGCGTCCGGATCCATGACCACGCCGCGCCGTTCCAATTCCGTGCCAGTACCGCCGTCCAGGATCACGACTTCGCCAGCGTTCAAACGATTTTCCAGAACCGCGTAAGCCATATCGAAATCCACCCTGTGGCTGACGATTTTTTGCTGCCTTTATAACAAGGCGCACTCTCGCGCGCGCCTTGCTTTCAGGGGCACAATGGCAGGTTATCCAAATTATGCATTTTTTCCGGTGGTCCGGCTTGAGCGCTTATTCGGCTGCCGCAGCACTTGTCGGGGATGTCCCGGGCTCTGTTGAAAAGCTGAAGTAGGCGTCGTCCGCCTGGAGCCGCTAGGCTCTGGGTGCTGATTCCATCAAGGAGAAC
>JAKZTB010000077.1:0-12773 GCA_047517345.1 Alphaproteobacteria bacterium | reverse complement strand
GATTACGTCATTCAGGCGGCGGGGATCGCCAGCCCGTACTATTACCGGGCCTACCCGCTGGAGACTTTGGAAGTGGCCACCGTCGGCACCAAAAACCTGCTTGAGCTGGCGCGGGACAAGGGGGCGCGCTTTAGTTTCTTCAGTTCGTCCGAAATCTACGGCGACCCCGATCCCAAGCACGTGCCGACCCCGGAAAGCTACCGCGGCAACGTCGCCTGCCAGGGGCCGCGCGCCTGCTATGACGAAAGCAAGCGCCTGGGCGAGACCTTGTGCTACGTCTACCACGAGATGCACGGGGTCGCCACCAACACCATCCGGCCGTTCAACGTCTTCGGCCCGGGCATGCAGGAGACCGACTACCGGGTCCTGCCCAACTTCGCCAACCGCATCAAGGGCGGGCGGGCGCTGAGCGTCTATGGCACCGGCCGGCAGACCCGCACTTTCTGTTACGTCACCGACGCTATGGTGGGATTTTTGCTTACCGTGCTTGGCGGCGTTCCCGGCGAGGCCTACAACATCGGAAACCCGCAGCCGGAAATCTCCATGTTCGATCTGGTCGAGCGCATCGAAGGCGTGCTCGGCCGCAAGATCGAGAGGAACGTCGTCGAGTACCCGGACAGCTATCCGGCGGACGAGCCCAACCGCCGCTGTCCGGACATCCGCAAGGCGCGGTTGCAGCTTGGCTTCGAGCCCATCGTCGATCTCGACGACGGGCTCAGCCGTTTCCTCTCCTGGGCCGACGCCACTTATACCGGAGAGCCATAATACCAACGGTCCTTGGTATAGGGCGTTGAAAGACGGCGTACTCAGGTTTGGTTTGATCGGCGCCGGACGGTGGGGCCGCGTGTACATCGAGTCCCTGCGGGGCATCGATGATGTCGTTCTCAGCCGCTTGGCCAGCACCAACCCGGCCAGCCCGGCGCTCGCCGGGCCCGAATGCCGGACCACCCCCGATTGGCGGGAAGTCGCGGAAGCGGCCGATATCGACGCGGTGATCGTCGCCACCCCGCCCGCCCTCCACGCCGAGATGACGCGGGCCGCGGTCGCCGCCGGCCTCCCGGTATTGGTGGAAAAGCCGCTCACCCTGGACGGCGACGAGGCCGAAGCACTTTTCGAATTCGTCCGCGCCGAGGGCGGTCTCGTTTGGGTCGAACACACCCACCTCTTCCACCCGGCCTACCGGGAGCTCAAAAAGCAGGCGCAGGCGCTCGGCCCCATCGTGGCCATTCGCGCCACGGCCGGTGCGTGGGGACCCTTTCGCGCCGACACCCCGGTGTTGTGGGATTGGGGCAGCCATGACGTTGCCCTATGCCTCGACCTTCTTGGAAGATGGCCGGAAACGGCCACTGCGGGCCATCTGGAGTCCCGCCGGACCGAGGAAGGCATGGGAGAAATTCTTCGTCTCGCCCTCCATTTTTCAGGGAACATCGGCGCCGAGATCGAGGTCGGCAATGTGATGGCGGAGCGCCGGCGCCGTTTCGAGGCCTATTTCGAAGGTGGCATGCTGGCTTACGACGACACTTTGGATGACAAGCTGATCCATCACCCGGAGGCCACGGCGCCGGGGGCGCCCCTGGGGCCCGGCCATTCCATCTCCTTCGATGCGACGCTCCCCTTGACATGCGCCGTCACCGAGTTCGCCGCCGCCATCCGCGCCGGCTCGCGGGACCTGGCCAGCCTGCGGCTCGGCGCCGATGTCGTCGCCGTTCTCGACCAGTGCCAGAAGTCACTGACACCCTCATGACATTTATACGTATGGGCTCCTAATCATGTGCGGGATCGCCGGCAGCACGGCGTCACAACGGGGCGTGCTGGAGACCATGCGCCGCCGCCTCGCCCATCGGGGACCGGACGACGATGGTCTGTGGCAGGAGGAGGAGGGGAAGATCGGCTTCGCCCACACCCGCCTCGCCGTCATCGACCTTAGCACCGCCGCCGCTCAGCCCATGGTTTCAGACTGTGGGCGCTATGTCCTCGTCTACAACGGCGAGATCTACAACTACCGGGAACTGCGCGCCGAGCTCGAGGCCGAGGGTGAGAGTTTCCGTTCCCAAAGCGACACCGAGGTGCTGCTCCGCCTGCTGCGGCGGGACGGCGCCGATGCCGTCGGGCGGCTGGTCGGGATGTTCGCCTTCGCCCTGTGGGACCGCGAGGGCCGGTGTCTGTGGCTGTGCCGAGACCGGCTCGGCATCAAACCGCTCTATTACGGCGAGGCCGACGGGATATTTCTGTTCGGTTCGGAGTTGAAGGCGCTGCGGGCGAAGCAAGGCTGGCAACCCCGAATTGACCGGGACGCCCTCGCCGCCTTCACGAAATTCAATTATGTCCCAACGCCGTACAGCATCTATGCCGGCATCCGCAAACTCGAACCCGCGACACTGCTTTGCTACACGCCGGGCGACACGCCGAAGCTGTCTCGCTACTGGGACATGGCGGGAGTGGCGGCGCAACCCCGCCGCGACATTACGGACGAAGAGGCCGTGCGCGAAGCGGAGCGTTTGCTGACCGATGCCGTCTCCCGGCGCATGGTGTCCGACGTTCCGCTGGGGGCCCTATTATCCGGCGGGATCGACTCGGCAACTGTCGTGGCGCTTATGCAGAGATCGAGCGACCGGCCCGTCCGGACCTTCACGATCGGTTTCAAGGAAGGCGGTTTCGACGAAGCGGCGCACGCGCGCGCCGTCGCCGAACATCTCGGTACGGAGCACACGGAAGTCGCCATGTCGCCCGAACATGCGCGAAACATCATTCCGCGGCTCGCCGACTGGTACGACGAACCCTTCGCCGATTCGTCGGCCTTGCCGACCCGCCTGGTATCGGAGCTGGCGCAACGGGACGTCACCGTCGCGCTGTCCGGCGACGGCGGCGACGAGACATTTCTGGGTTACAACCGCTACCAGGCGGCGGATGCGCTGTGGCAGCGCATGCAGCGGACGCCTGCGCCCTTGCGGCGATTGGCGGCCTGCATTCTGGGCGGCGTTTCCACAGGGATATGGGATTCGTTGGCGGGACTGCTCCCGCAGTCCCGGCGGCCCAGCCTCGCCGGCGACAAGGCGCACAAGCTCGCAGCGGCACTAAGGGAATCCGAAGCGGACGGAGTCTATTGGGGTCTGGTCAGCCATTGGCAAAAATCGATCGTTCTCGGCGGCGATCGACCATCGGTAACCGCAGCAACCGGAGGAATACCGGATTTCGGCGAGCGGATGGCGTATTTCGATACGGTGTCATATCTGCCCGACGATATTCTGGCGAAGGTCGACCGGGCCAGCATGTCGGTCAGCCTCGAGGCGCGCGTACCCTTGCTCGATCACAGGCTTGTCGAATTCGCATGGTCGCTGCCAAAACGAATGCGCTTGCGTGACGGTACGAGCAAATGGCTGCTGCGGCAGGTCCTATACCGCCACGTCCCCGCGGCGATCGTCGACCGCCCAAAAAGCGGCTTTGCGGTGCCGATTGCGGAGTGGCTGCGCGGCCCCCTGCGCGAGTGGGCGGAAAGCTTGCTGGACGAAGAGCGGTTGCGCGAAGAGGGTTGGTTCGATCCGGCACCGGTCCGCCGCGCCTGGTCGGAACATCTCGCCGGACGCGGCAATCACTGGGAAGCGCTGTGGGGGGTGTGCGTCGCGCAGGCTTGGCGCGAGCGTTGGGCCGCCGGCGTTGAAACATGACGCTCGCCGGCCGCAAGATCCTCTATCTGGTGAGCGAGGATTGGTATTTCTGCTCCCATCGCCTGCCGATCGCGCGCGCCGCGCGGGATGCGGGCGCCGAAATCGTCGTCGCGACCCGCGTCCGCGATCACGGGGCGACGATCGAAGCGGAAGGATTCCGCCTCGTCCCGATCGAACTCGCACGCAGCGGCCGCAACCCGCTCCACGACGCAGGAACCATCGTGGCGCTGATAAAACTTTATCGCCGGGAACACCCTGATATCGTTCACCATGTCGCCCTGAAGCCAGCGCTTTACGGTTCGATCGCGGCATGGCTGACCAAGGTCCCGGCGATGGTGAATGCGTTCGCCGGCATGGGTTTCATATTCATATCCAAGGGCATTTTCGCACGCGCTTTACGGCCCCTGGTTCAAACCTCATTCAGGTTCCTTTTGAACCGCCCAAACAGCCGGGTCATCGTCCAAAATCCAGACGATCGTGCCCTGTTCGTGGAATCGATCGGCGTTTCCGCGCAACGGGTTTCAATTATTAGAGGCTCCGGCGTCGATATCGAACAGTACGGGCCAAACGCCGAACCGGACGGCGTTCCCATGGCGCTATGCGTATCCAGAATGTTGTGGGACAAAGGGATCTGGGAACTCGTCGCGGCGGCACGGCTGCTCAAACAGCGCGGCACCGCGATACGCATCAGACTCGTCGGACCCGGCGACGACAACCCGGCGGCAATTCCTCCGGCAACCTTGGCGGAGTGGGCAGCCGAAGGTGTCGTCGAAATAGCCGGTGCGAGCGACGACATCGCCGGGGAATACGCCCGCGCCCACATCGCGGTATTGCCGTCCTATCGGGAAGGCTTGCCGAAATCGCTGATGGAGGCTGCGGCGGCCGGCTTGCCGATCGTTGCCACCGACGTCCCGGGCTGCCGCGAAGTCTGCCAGCACGAAAAAACCGGCTTGCTTGTCCCCGTTCGCACCAGCGAACCGCTCGCGGACGCGCTGCAGCGATTGGCGGAGGACGCCGAACTCCGAAAGACCTATGGCGCGGCCGCGCGCCGGTTGGCGGAGAATGCGTTTGCGGAACCGGTTGTCGTAACCCAAACGATCGCGCATTATGAGACCATGACCTAATGTCCATCGCTACTGAAAACAAATTTATATCCCTCCTCAATGGGCGGAATACACCTTAAAAAGGCCGCCAAACTGTCCAACAAACCGGGACCACCTCACCCACCAAGGAACCCGCCTGGCGAGCGAATTTTTCAAAGTCACCGACTGGTCGTGCAACTGACCGGCCGCACGGAAGCAGTTTGATGCGCGGCGTCTTCGCCGATCCGATTTTCTTCGTCCTAGTTTTGCTGGCGACCGGCCTGCTGGCGAGCCTGTACAGTCGCGCGTTAGGCGGCGTTGTTATCTTGCTGGGGACGCTTGCGCTCTACCTTCTCGCGACACCGTTCGTTGCGGACATGCTCTATCGTATTGCACAAACCGACTGGGCATCGGAACCGCCTGCCGGCGACGCCGGCGCCATCGTCGTATTGCCCGCCGGCATCATTTCAGCCGCGCCGGAATATGGCGGCGATACGATCGACGGGCTTTCGCTACAGCGGGTTCGGTACGCCGCCCGCCTGCAGCGATCGACGGGCTTGCCGATCATGGTAACCGGCGGCCGGCCGCGTGACGCCACGGTCAGCAACGGCGAGTCGATGCGTCGTGTGCTCGTCGACGATCTCGGCGCCCGGGTCGCATGGGTCGAGGATAGGGCGCGCAATACGGAACAGCATGCGGTGAACGGTGCGGCGATCCTGCGGAAACAGTCGATCGGCTCGATCATACTGGTAACGCACGCCGCCCATATGCCGCGCGCCAAGGCATCTTTCGAACGCGCGGGGTTGTCGGTGATACCGGCCCCCACGGATTTCGCCGAAAGCTATTTGCCTTTCTCCGCCCGCGATCTCGTCCCGCGGTCCCGGGCTTTGGTGAAGAGCTGGTATGCGTTTCACGAGCTCCTCGGACGGGTTTGGTACTGGTTGTCGTATGCTTGACGTCAAATTTCGGCCAAAGACCGCGTCCTGCCTTTCGAGGAGAATTTAATGGTGCCGGAACTTGCCAAGCGCCTGTGCCGCGCAAGATTGGTTGGCGAAACCGTCGAGATAGATACGGACTCGCTGGGCGAAGATCTCGACGATGCCTACGCTCTGCAACAGTGTGTTCTACGAGCAATCGGCGACCCTTCGGACAGCTGGAAGATCGGCTCCACCAGCACGGAGGCGCAGGCCGTGCTGGGTACCACGGAACCCGGCGCCGCGCGTATTCCAAAACGGTTTTGTTTTAACAGCCCCGCCACCGTCCCGATCTTCGCCGCGCACGATGCGAAACTCGAAGCCGAATTCGCGTTCCGTCTCGGGAAGGATTTACCGGCGCGCGATACCGACTATTCGAAGGATGAGGTCATTGCCGCGATCGCCGGCGTCGCACCGGCGCTGGAAATCGTCGGATCGCGCCTGGTTGGCGGACTAACCGGGTCCGGCCGCGCCGCCGTCACCGCGGATGGCGGCGCGAACATCGCGCTCGTCACCGGCGCGATCATCGAAGACTGGCGCGAATTCGACCTGCCGTCGCACAAACTGACCGTATCCTTGAACGGAATAGTGGCCGCAGAGGGCGAAGGCCGGCGCGCCTTGGGCGATCCGCTCAACGTCATGGTCTGGCTCGCCAACCACGCGCGAGCCCGGGCCGGCCTGCGCGCAGGCGAAACGGCGACGACGGGAACATGCTCCGGCCTGCTCGACCTGAAAGCGGGCGACAGCGTCGCCGCCGACTTTGGCAGCCTGGGGACGGTTCAAGCAGAATTGATCAGCGCGGCGGATTAACCGCCCCTCACTCGCGAATATCGTCCAATACCGGCAGGATGTGTTCGCGGAACAGCGCGGGGTTCTCGGACATCGGGAAGTGCCCCATGCCCTCCATGATCACTGCTTTCGACCCTGCGATTCGCGACGCGGTCGCTTCGGTACGCTCCGGCGTACAGGAACTATCGTATTCGCCGGATAGCAGGTAGACCGGACAACGGCTGGTATCGATCTGCGCCGAGCGGTCGTCGAAATGGCCGTCGACCCAGTAGAAATGGAGATCGCCTTTGAAGACGCCCGGCCCGCCCTGCATGTAGTGCCACAGGGTTTCGTGCCGGTACTCGTTCGGGCTTTGCGGCGCGACCTGACCCGAGACGAAGGCCGCGCTGATCTGGCCGCCGTGGATATCGGGGCGGTGCAGCCATTCGGTATCGTAATAGGCTTCCAATCGGTCCGCACCCTCGAGGGCGACTACCGCGTGGTACGCCTCAGGTTGCTTCAGCGCCAGATGCAGAACGATCCGCCCGCCCATCGAGCAGCCCATGACGACCGGCATGTCCAGCGCCATCGCCCGGCAGAACGCCGTCACGGTCTCTTTGTACGATTGCGTCGTCAGCTGATATTCGCGCTGTTCCCAGCCGACCGGCGGGTTCGACCTGCCGTGCCAGGGCATATCGAAGGCGATGACCCGGTAGTGGTCGGTAATTCCCTTATCGCACATCAGGTGACGGAACTGCCGGCCGTCGGACCCCGCGGTGTGCAGACAGACCAGCGGGATGCCGCTGCCCGCTTCCTCGACATAAATGCGCACCGCTTCCCCAGCGACCGGCATGGTGAAGTAACGCCCCGTAATCGGTTCGTAATCCGGCATCGCTCAACCCTCGCCACGCGTGGGGCGAGGCGATGCGAGCACGTCCTTGAAGTATTGCAAGTTCTGCATCAGCGGCAGAAGGTCGCCGTCGAAACTGGCCGCACCGTCCGCCACCATGCTGAACAGGTCGTGGCGTCCACGCCGGGGTAGCGGCTGCCAATGCGCCGCCCAGGCCTCGCTGGTCGCGCGGATCGCGAATTGCCCGGTGTGCGTCGGCAGGCGCCGCGCCTCGACAGATTCGATCCGGCCTTCCCGGACCGTCACGACATAGTCGGTTTCGCCGATACCGACCAGGAAATCGAGGCTGACATAGCGGCCGCGCCGCAAGAGCGCCGCATTGCCGTTCACCTTATCCGGTAGTTGCTCGATCATGTTCGAATCCTTCCCACTTGTCCGGGCGGCCTCGGCCCCTTAGTACTCACTGCTAGGTTAGCGCAACGCACAGGGAGGGACAGCATGTCCATCAAACGCATCGATACCAACAAACTGATGAGCAAAGCCGTGGTCAGCGGCGGCACGGTCTATCTGTCCGGCCTTACCGCGAGCGACCGCTCGCAGGACGTGAAGGGCCAGTGCCAACAGATCCTCGACACGATCGACGAGTATTTGGCCCAGTCCGGCACGGACAAGTCGAAACTGTTGTCGGCGCAAATCTGGCTGACCGATATCGGCACCTGGGCCGACATGAACGAAGTCTGGGTTGCCTGGATCGATCCGGCCAATCCGCCGGCGCGCGCCACGGTCGAGGCAAAGCTCGCGGTGCCGGAACTCTCGATCGAGATCATGGTCACCGCCGCCCTGTAAAAGTGCTATAATATGCCGCCCCGGTGCTGCCGTCTTTAGGGTGATGCCGGGGCGGTTCTAAATTGGTTTGCTAGATCGGATCCCAGCTGAAGATGTCTTCCGACCGATCCAGCGGGTAGAAGTTCGGCTTCATCGCCGGGATCGCGTGCTCGGCGACGGTCTCCGGCGTCCAGCCTTCGGCGCGATGCACGGAGCGCAACGGCCGCGACTGCCCCATCAGGAAGATTTCGTTGTTGCGCACGCCGAAGATTTGCCCGGTCACCTCGGACGCGGCGTCGCTCACAAGGAACACCGCCATCGGCGCAATCTTCTCCGGCGTCATCTCCTTGATCTTGGCCACGCGCGCGCGCGCAGCGCTTCGGTGTCCTGCGGCATCGAGCCGATCATGCGGCTCCATGCGAACGGCGTGATGCAGTTGGATCGCACGTTGAAACGCGACATGTCCAGGGCGATCGATTTCGACAACCCCGCGACGCCCAGCTTCGCAGCGGCGTAGTTCGCCTGACCGAAATTCCCGACCAGTCCGGATGTCGACGTCATATGCACGAAACAACCCGATTCCTACGCCCGGAAGTGGTCGGCGGCAGCCCGGCTGACATTGAAAGCGCCCTTCAGATGGACCGCGATGACGGCATCGAAATCCGCTTCCGTCATGCGATGGAAAATCTTGTCGCGCAGGATGCCGGCATTGTTGACGACGATATCGATCCTGCCGAACTCGTCGACTGCCTGCTCGACGATCCGGTGCGCGCTGTCCCATTCGCTCACGCTGTCGCCGTTCATCACGGCCTCGCCGCCGGCGGCGCGGATTTCGTTCACGACCTCATAGGCCGGACCCGAATCTTCACCTTCGCCGCTGACCGAGCCGCCGAGATCGTTGACCACGACCTTGGCGCCGTGCGCGGCCATCATCACCGCAAAACCGCGACCAATCCCGCGCCCGGCGCCCGTTACGACAGCGACCTTGCCTTCGAGCATTTTCGCTTCAGTCATTCCCCAATTCCTCACAATTCTATTCAAACCGATCCTGACACGGCTTATACAAATATTCCCCGCGCACTCAACACTGGAATGCAACGCCATGACATACGAAGCCATCACCTACGAAGTACGGGACGAAATCGCGATCCTCACGCTGAACCGCCCTGAACAACGCAACGCCTTCAACGTCGCGATGCGCAAGGAAATCAACGACGCGGTCTTGAGAATGCGCGACGACCGCGATCTCAAGGCCGCCCTCATCACCGGGGCGGGCGGTGCGTTCTGCGCCGGCGGCGACCTGAAGGCGCTGACCGAGGAACGCGGCACCGTCCAGGATACTCGGCGGCGCCTGCAGGACATCCATGTCTGGCTGCCGGAGCTCATCAACCTCGAACTTCCCGTCGTCGCGGCGATCGACGGGCCGGCCTTCGGCGCCGGCTTCAACTTGGCGCTCACCGCTGATTTCCTCCTGGCGACGCCACGGGCAAAATTCTGCTCGGTTTTCGGGCGGATCGGCGTGGTGCCGGACGTCGGCGGGTTTTTCCTGCTCCCGCGTATCGTCGGCCTGCAGGCAGCCAAGGATATCGTTTCCACCTCCCGCGTGGTCGACGCGAACGAGGCCAAGGAACTCCGCATCGTGCACGAAATTCACGAACCTGAAATCCTGTTCGACCGCGCGCTGGCCTTCGCCGGACGGTTCCGCCACGGATCGCGAGAGGCCATCGGCATGGCCAAGAACATACTCAATAATTCGTTTCACATGGATCAGAAGGCGCTCGGCGAAATGGAATCCTTCGCGCAGGGCATCGCGCTGCATTCCGACTATCACAAGAAAGCCGTCGCCAAGTTCCTCGCCAAGGAACCGCTGGCGTACGACTGGGACGCGCTTGCAAAGGAAGACAGCGGCAATGACTAAATCCGCGGCCATAACCGGCGTTCACAACACCAAGGTCGGCGAGGTGCCCGGCAGTACTTGTATGTCGCTGCACACGGAAGCCGCGCTCGGCGCGCTCGACGATGCGGGGCTGAAGCTCGCCGATATCGACGGCGTCATCTGCGCCTACGCGTTGAGTGAGAACTACCCGATGCTGAGCTCGGCGTTCTGCGAATATGTCGGCGCGGAGCCGAACTTCAACGCGGGGCTGCACGGCGGCGGCGCGACCGGCGCGATGATGGTCATGCAAGCGGCGGCCCTGGTGCAATCCGGCACGTGCCGCCACGTCCTGTGCGTGACCGGCGACAACCGGCTGACCGGCATGACCCGCGACAAGGCCATCGCCGCGCTGGCCGAATTCGGCCACCCGCAGTTCGAACAGCCTTACGGCATTTCCATCCCGGCAGCCTATGCGATGGTCGCGCGACGCTATATGCACGAAACCGGCGCCACCCTGGAGCACCTCGCCGCCCTTTCGGTCAGTCATCGCGCCCACGCGGCGATGCATCCCGACTCGCATATGACCAAACCGATCACGATGGAAGACGTGGCGGACGCGCGCGTTATCAGCTCGCCGCTGCGGCTGCTCGATTGCTGCCTGATCTCCGACGGCGGCGCGGCGCTGGTCGTCAGCGCCGGCGATGCGGCAGCCGACACGCGCAAGAGCCCGGTCGCGGTCCTCGGCGCCGGGCAAGGCCATACGCACGAGCATATCGTCGCCGCGCCGTCGTTGATCGATTTCGGCTGCAAGACGGCCTCGGCGCGCGCTTTCGAAGCGGCCGGTGTGACCACCGACGACATCGATGTCGCGGAGATTTACGACTCGTTCACGATCACGTTGCTGATCGAATTGGAATCGATCGGCTTTTACGAGAAAGGCGCGGCCGGCGACGCGGCGCTGAAGGGCGAGCTGACCCATGGCGGTCGATTGCCCTGCAACACCCATGGCGGTTTATTGTCCTTCGGCCACTCCGGTGCGGCGGGCGGCATGTTCCACGTCGTGGAGGCGGTCCGCCAACTGCGCGGCGAAGCAGATTCCCGGCAAGTGCCCGATGCCGAGCTCGCCTTCGTGCATGGCGATGGCGGCATCCTGTCAGCGCATTGTTCCTTGATCCTCGGGAGGGATTGATATGACCGCCAAACCGACTCCTACCCCGAACGCCGACACCAGCGCTTTCTGGGAGGCCTGCAACGAGGACCGCCTGATCGTTCAGACCTGCCGGTCCTGCGGTCATGTGCAGTTCTATCCGCGGGCCCTGTGCGTCGCATGCGAGGGCCGCGACTTGGCGTGGCGCGATGCTGCACCGACCGGCACGGTGCACACCTTCACGGTCGTGCATCGCGCACCGACACCGGCCTTCAAGGCGGACGCGCCCTATGTGCTGGCGTTGATCGACCTCGACGACGGGTTTCGCATGATGATGAACGTGGTCAACACGCCGCATGACGAGATCGTAATCGGCATGTCGGTGCGCATCGTCTTCGAGGACCGGGACGGCCAGAAACTGCCCCAGGCGGAAGCGCTAACCCGCTAACGGCAGGGATAGGTGTCGTACAGCGACAGCACGACGATATAGGCGAAATTGTCTTCCGGTTTCGCGATGTCAGGATGTTCCCGGCGCACCGCTCCGACGATGCCGCGGATCAACTCTTCGTCGATTTCATGGTCTTTCGGCCAGCAGATCGGGAACGTCTCGCTGACCTTGGAATAGAATCGGAGCGCGTCGCGTATGCCTGCGATATAGCCGTCGCGGAGCCCGATGGACCGCGCGTCGTTACGCTTGGCTTGGTCCTCGATCCGGTTCCAGTCTTGCAGCGAAAATGTTTCGGCGCGCGGCGGGCCCGGCATCGCGACCAAAAGGATCGCAACGGCGGCGACAATCGAGAAACGTGGTATGAGAGCCCTCCAGATAACGTCAAGGGCCGCGTAAGCGGCCCTGTATCGAAGGCTCAGTATGCGATTACCGTTCCAAGAACGGCAAGCGACGAAGTTGTTTGTAAACGGCGCCCTAGGCGGCCATCGACGCGGAGCTACGGCTTCGACAGGTCTGGCAAAGGCGATTGCCCCAGCCTTCGCTGACGAATTTCGTCTGGCAGCTCAAGCAGGTCCGTTTTGCCGGACGGTCGTCTTCGTGCTTGAAGCTGTAGTCTGCTTCGGGCTTTTTAGTATTATTACTCATAAATATCTCTCAAATGATCCAAGGCGCGTGTTGTAAACGAATTCGTAAAATTTGCAACTGCGGAATGTGCAGCGCAGCATTGTTTTTGTCGCATAACAGCAACAGGCCGGGCCAACTGAGCCGATTTGCCGCACCGTGCACGGCGGGGCGACGTGTTCTAGACTATCGTAAATTAGTGCGAAGGGAGCGGTAATGGCGACGGAAATCGGCTTTGTCGGTGTGGGCAATATGGGCGGCCCGATGGTCAGGAACCTGCTGGCGGCGGGCTACGCGGTCACGGTCTGCGACTCGCAGCAATCGGCGATAGACGCCTGCGTCGAGGCCGGCGCGACCGCCGCGGGGAGCCCCAAGGGGGTGTGGGTCTGGTATGGAAAATCTAGGCATTGATTTAGTGCGTTTTTTGTGTCGAGACGAACGGCCGAAAACGGCTATTCGTGACAATGGGCCGCTCCAAGGCAGGATTTTGTCACGACGGCAGGGTCGAGCAGGAGAA
>JAKZTB010000076.1:0-3229 GCA_047517345.1 Alphaproteobacteria bacterium | reverse complement strand
CAGAAAGGCCGCCGCCCGCACCGTCGATGACCTCTGGGCTGCCATCGCCGAGATCATCGAGCTATTCACACCAACCGAATGCGCAAACTTCTTCGTCAACTCAGGATATGACCCAGAATGATCGGAAAATGCTCTAGGTGCGGGCATTGTCGAGCGGCATCAGGTAACCGAGCCCAGAGTTCGCGCCGACCCATTCGCAGATGATGGCGGCGTTGGGGGGGCGCGATTCTTAGTCCGGAGGCTAGCGCCCAGACGGGCGCCTCGGCCTTGGCAAGCAGTAACGATGTTGACCGGTTTTGTGGGCCGGTTAAGCTGAGGTCATGTCAATTGTCACGCGCATTGCGGCGGTCGCCATCGTATTCGGTGTGGCCGGTATATGTGTCGCCGATAGGGCGGATGGCCAGTCACGTCGGGCATTTCAACAGTTCACGACAGCGCCGTTAACGATTGAGACCGCCAAGGGTAGCCGGAAATTCACTGTCGAAGTCGCGCGCTCGTCAGGCCAGCATGCCCAGGGGCTGATGTTTCGGCGCCGGATGGTGGCCGATGCCGGAATGCTGTTCGTTTATCGCCGTGTCGAGCCGGTCGCGATGTGGATGCAGAACACCTTTATTCCGCTCGACATGCTGTTCATCGGCGCCGATCGGCGTATCGCGCATATCGTCGAGCGCACGATCCCGTTGTCGACGGAGACCATCGAATCGACCAAGCCGGCATCTTCGGTGCTGGAGCTGAATGCGGGGACGGTATCGCGTCTTGGAATCAAACCGGGCGACGTTGTTTCGTCGCCCGCGTTCGGAAGGTAGGCCGAGGCTCGCTCAGGCGGTCGGGTCGAAGCTCGCGATTTGCGGGATGGCTTCCCAGTTCTCACCTGCCGCGATCATGCATGCGGTGCCGTTCGGCATGGTGATGATGATGGTCCAGCTTTCGCCGGTCTTGGACGACAGAACCTCGATGACGCCACCGTTATTCGCCAGTCCCATCGCCACCGGAGCTTCGGAGTACTTCTTGCCGAGATGGTCAACCACGTCGCCACGCTTGGTGCAGGCCGGCTGCTGGGCGGCGGCCGCTTGGATCATCACCGTTCCGAGAATGACGGCGGAAGTAAAAGCAAGACGAAACATGGCACCCTCCAAATCGGCTCCAACGCTCACCCCTCTAAGCGCGCATCTATCCTCGCTTGGTTCGGGTTAAATTTTAGTTACGAGCAAGATTGTCGGCGCATGCACGCCCGGATTATCCGGCGCCACCGGATCCGCCCTGGTCGAATATTCAACCAAGACTGTTCGATCGGCAGCATATGCCGATTTAGTTTGCTGGAGAAATTCGACAGTGCCCAATTATTTAATCTAATAATTTAGTAAATTTATATAAACCATTAAAAAATATCATCTTTTATTCTAGCCATCGTAACGCCATCGCCGACAGCTAGCATACTGATTTCGACCCGCTGGTCGTTCAAGAGTTTCTCGTTAAAGGCTTGAACGGAGGCGGTGTATTTGCGTCGTGGCTCGACATTGAGGACGTCGCCGCCCATGAACACGTTGTCGAAAATCATCATGCCGCCGGGCCGGACGAGTTGGAGACCGCATTCGAAATAATGGGCGTAACCCGGCTTGTCGGCGTCGACGAACGCAAAGTCGAAACGCCCCTGCGCGCCTTCTTTCAGCAGGTCGGCCAAGGAATCGGCGCATTCGCCGACGCGGAGCTCGATCTTATCCGTCACGCCCGCCTCGGCCCAGTAACGCCGCGCGACTTCATGGGCGCCTTCGTTGCCGTCGCAGGCGACCATCCGGCCGCCATCCGGCAGCGCCAACGCCATCGCCAATGCGCTATAGCCGGTGAAGGTTCCGAGTTCCAGGACCTCGCGTGCGCCCGTGAGGCCGATCATGAAGCTGAGCAGCTGACCCAGTTCGGGCGAAATCTGCATGCTCGCGTCGTCTCGCCTGGCGGTTTCCTCGCGCAGCTGGCGCAGGATGTCCGCCTCGCGCAGCGAGACTCGGCGGCAATAGGCGTGGATGTCTTCCGGCAGCAGGTAGTTGTCGGTCGTCATGATGGCGCGCACTGACAAATTTCGAATTCGGCGAAATATGCCACGATCCCGGTCGCGGCGCTGATGATTTATTTTTCTACATCAACAAACGAAATTCGCCGTCAATAAATTTGCCCAATAAGTGATCGTGGGATGAGAAGAGATCGGAATCGCGGATGAGCGGGTTCATTCGAATTGGATGTGGCCGAAATAGATGTGGCGGCATCGCGGCGTGGTTCGTGCTGCCGGTGCTGGTCGTGCTGGGGTTCGGGATGATCGAGATTGGCCGGGTGATCCATCAAGCGGGCGCGGTTAACAAAGGATTGCGGGCGGCGGCATTGTACGCGGCCGAAAACGAATACCCGCTTTCGGCCGCCGTCCTCGCCCGGGTCGAAAACATCGTCAAGACCGGCGATCCCACGGGCGCGTCGCGCTATCTCGCATTGGGCTGGGCCAAGGCGGACGCGAGGGTGCAGGTCCACGAGTTGTCATTCGACCTCGCTGGTTCTTCTTTGCCGATGGTCCGGATCAGCGCGACGGTACCCTACGACCCCATGCTGCCAAGGCTTTTCCCGGTTCCCGCGTTCAATTTCGAATTGAGCCACGACCAGGCGTTCGTCGGCGATTGATCTCGTGACCGGCCGGGCCTTGCTCGATCGGTGTAAGCCACGAAAAATCGGCTGTTGAGCGGATCGGCCGAGTGGTAGATTGCCGCCGAATGTGAATGCGGCCGCTTCCTCCGCGGGAGCGAATTCGGCGTAACCCAGCGAACCAATCTCGAGACCGCAGCCGGCGGCCGTGTCCGCCGAGCAAAGGACGATCACAGCGTGACCAAGACGGCGCGAGTTGAACTCGACTATCCCTTCGAGACATTGCCTGCTCCTGGTACGGCGGCGGAGGTCGCGCCCGGCGTTCATTGGGTTCGCATGCCGCTGCCGTTTAAGCTGAACCACATCAATCTGTACCTGCTCGAAGACGGCGACGGCTGGACCATGGTCGATGCCGGCTACGGTAACGACGAGACCAAGGCGTTGTGGCGCGATGTGTGGCGGACGGTTTGAACCGCGCCGGGTTTGCCGGAGGCTCCAACTCTTGAGAGGATGGAGCTATGACGAAGAAAACATCGGCAAGATATTCACCTGAAGTGCGCGCGCGTGCCGTTCGGATGGTGGTGGAACATCAGGGCGACCACGATTC
>JAKZTB010000075.1:0-24905 GCA_047517345.1 Alphaproteobacteria bacterium | reverse complement strand
AGTCTGCCCAAGTAATGCTTATGCTCTGCACCGCATTCTCAAGATCTTGGGTTAGGACGATGTCGCGCGGCGACGCCGGACGACGTCCCAAACGCTTGAGAACGCGGCCCTTCGGGTCGACCAGAGAGGTGTGCATGCCGCGTCGGCGATGCTTAACGATGCTGCCGGCATCGTCTGCGCACCCCCTCCTAACTCGCACACCTCTCTGGTCGATGCAGACTGTAAGCATAACTCGAACAGGCTCCTAGCCCCCCGGCCCGCGCCCCAGGCTGGACAAAGAGTCCATGTCCATGTTGGGATTGCGTCACAATAACCACATTGCAAAGGTAGACAAAGGTGCAAGGCAACGACGCCGGAGCCGTTCTCGCTGTCTGGACCGACGCCAAAGCCGACGGCGAGGCGGACTTCAACGAATGGTACAATCGTCAACACGTCAACGAGCGGTGCGACGTGCCCGGATTCCTGAGCGGCCGGCGCTACCGCGCCATTTCCGGCCGGCCACGCTATATGGCCCTGTACGACACCGCCGGCTCGGACATTTTGTCGAGCGCACCCTACCGAAAGACGCTCGACAACCCGACGCCCTGGACGCAGCGCATCATGCCGAGCTTTCACAACATGACCCGCGCCGTGCTCGATATCGAAGCCCGCGTCGGGCGCGGTTATGGCAGCGTCGTTGCGTCAATTCGACCACGCCCCGGAGTCGCGGTCCCGACGGCGCTCGCGGCATGGCTGATCGACCGGGCGATACCCGCATTGCTCGAACAGCCGGGCATGACCGGCGCGCAACTGCTCGTAAGCGGACAAAATCGATCTGCGAACGACAGCACCGAAGGCCAACTTCGCTCGGAAGCGGATGCCACCGTCGAGTGGGCATTTTTCGTCGAAGGCACCGAACCGGCCTTCGTCCGGGCCGCCTGCCGAGCCGTTCAATTGCGCGAGGCATTACGCCAGTATGGCGCCGGCACCGTGTATCGTGGGCTGTACCGACTGCTTTACGGCAACGATGCACGCCGAAATGATTATTCGTGACCGTGGCATCCCACCCGTTACAAACGACCGAATAAGGAAGGTAGAGCCATGCCTGTCGAACTGACCCGGTGCGACGAGTTCGCCGTCATCACTTTAAACCGGCCGGAAGCGCTGAACGCGCTGAGTTTCCAGATCGTGCGCGAAATCGGCGCCGCACTGAGCGACGTGGCGGAGTCGGATGCGCGCGCCGTGCTGTTCATCGGCGCCGGCGATAAGGCCTTCTGTGCCGGCGCCGACATCAACGAGTTGGCGAACCGCAGCCTTACTGAATCCAAGCGGGGCGCGGAGGCCGGGCAACGCACATTCGCGAGGCTCGACACATTCCCGATCCCTTCCGTCGCAATCATCAACGGTTACGCGTTCGGCGGCGGCTTGGAGTTGGCCTTGGCCTGCACCTTCCGGGTTGCGGCACCGAACGCCAAGATGGGCCTGCCGGAAATCAAGCTGGGACTGATCCCCGGATACGGCGGCACCCAGCGCCTACCACGCCTCGTCGGGGAGGGCCGCGCACTCGAATTGGTCATGACAGGCCGTACTGTCGAAGCCGAAGAGGCGGCGCGCATAGGGCTGGTGAACCGAATCGTCGACGGCGACCCGCTGGAGGCCGGCATGGCCTTTGCCCGTGAGTTCACCTGCTACAGTCTGCCTGTCCTGGGCTTCGCCCGCGATGCGGTGAAACGGGCGCTCGACCTGCCGATTTACGAAGGGCTGAAAGTGGAAGCGGACCTCAACACCATGTCTTTCCAGACCGGAGACAGTGTCGAAGGCACGGCCGCTTTCCTGGCGAAACGCAAGCCGGAATTCCGCGATGGCTGAAAACGGCAAGGTCATTGCGGTCACCGGTTCGAGCCGCGGCATCGGCGCTGAGATCGCTCGCGAGGTGGGCCGGCGCGGCTTCACCGTCGGCTGCCTGTCCCGCAGCGGTGGGCTGCCGGACGAGTTGCCGGAAGGGGCAACGCTTTTGCCGTTCCGGTGCGACGTCACGGACGAGGCCAGCGTGAACGAGGCGCTCACGGGGCTTGTGAAAGCGGCGGGCCGCCTTACCGGCCTTGTCAACAATGCGGGCGTTCTGGTCGAGTACAAGAGCGCCGAGCTTTCAGTGGCCGACTATGAGGCGGTCATGCGCACCAACGCGACGTCGGTGATGATGGTGAGCCGGGAAGCCTACCCGCATCTTTGCGTGGCCGGCGGTGGCGAGATCGTCAATATCGGATCGTTCTGGGATAAGATCGGCGTGCCTCGGAACCTGCCCTACTGCGCCTCCAAGGCCGCAATCGCCGCGATCACGCGCTGTCACGCGGTGGAATGGGCGCGCAATGGCATCAGCGTCATGAACATCGCACCCGGCTATATCGAGACCGACTTCAATCACGAATTTTTCGCCGACGAAAAGACCCGCGAATGGTTACGGCAACGCGCGCCGATGCAGAAACCGGGAACGGTCGGCGACGTGGCCCGGCTGGTGGCGGCGTTGTTCGCGGAAGATATTCCCTTCCTGACCGGCGAGACCATTTATCTCGACGGTGCGCAATCGGTCGCGCTCTAGGGAAATTGCGATGAAGCTTTTCGATCATCTGGATGCCTCCGTCACGTTGAACGAAGACGAAACGATGCTGTTCGATAGCGTGCGGACGCTAGCGCGCGACAAGATCGCGCCGCGCGCTGCCGCCTATGACGCCAGCGGGGCGTTCCCGTGGGACAATATCGAAGAAATCAACGCGCTCGGCCTGAACGCGATGTTCGTCCCGGAAGCCTATGGCGGCGCGGCGTTGTCCTTCAGCGCCTATCTCGCCTGCGTGCGCGAAATCAGCAAGGCCTGCGCGGCGACCGGCATCATCTGGGCGACGAACTTCCACGCCATGAAGCCGGTCATCGATTTTGCGACCGACGAACAGAAGAAACGAATTCTGCCGAAACTGGCCGAGGGCGCACTCGCCTCGCTGTGCATCACCGAACCGAATGCCGGTTCCGACGCGACGGGCATGACGACGCGATTTACGCCGGACGGCGACGACATCATCGTCAGCGGCGGCAAGACATTCATTTCCAACGGCGGCGTCTCGGATTTCTATCTGGTATTCGGCAAATGGTCGGAAATAGATGACGGTAAAGCTTCGATTTCCGTACTCGTCCTCGAAAAGGACACGCCCGGTTTCTCCGCCGGCAAGCCGGAGGACAAGATGGGTATACGCGCGTCGGCGACGACGCCGCTGACTTTCGACGATTGCCGTGTACCGCGCGCGAACCTGCTGTGCGAACCCGGCGACGGTCTCCGCATCTTATTGGCATCGCTGAATAAATCGCGACCCAGCGTCGGCGCCCATGCACTCGGCATCGCACGCGCGGCTTTCGAAGACGCCACCGCCTACATCAACCAGCGCCGTCAGTCCGGCCGGCCGATTATCGATTTTCAAGGCATCCAGTTCCTGTTGTCGGACATGGCGACGGAACTCGCACTCTGCGAGACTTTATTGTGGTATGTCGGCCGCATGGTCGACGACGGTGCGGAAGATTTCAGCATCGAAGCCTCGATGTTGAAAATGCGCGCGGGCGACGTCGCCATGCGCATCGCCACGGACGCGGTCCAACTTCACGGTGGCTACGGCTATATCAAAGACTACCGGGTCGAACGGCTCATGCGCGACGCCAAAATCTGCCAGATTTGGGAAGGTACAAAGCAGGTTCACCAGCAATATATCGGCCGCAGTTTTATCGATCGGTAGATATACGATTAGTTGGCACAGGTTGGGCCGTAAGTTCAACCTTCAATTCGCACCTTTAATAAATCGTAAATCAAATTTTGTAATAATCCTTAACTAGGTTTGCCTATTTATTTCCCGTCGCGAGTTGGAATTTCGGTGGCTCCGCGATAACGCTTGTCAGGATGGATAACCGAATAGGGTGAGAAGACGACGCTTTCTGCGATAAGGCATTGAATTTGAGGAAAGAATCATTTCGTTCAACGATACAAATTCGACCCGTCAGAACACGGACATACTGTCGGACTCCGATCGTGCCCGGCTTGTTGCTCTCGACGAATTCGCGATCGTCGATACACCGCCCGAAGAAGCCTTCGACCGGATCACTCGAATAATCGGTACGGCGCTGGGTACGCCAGTCGCATTCGTAACGTTTATCGACGCCCACCGAATATGGTTTAAATCCGCGTTTGGCGCCAAGGTCGAAGAGTGCGCGCGCGAAGGGGCATTCTGCGACGTTACCATTTCGCAAAACAGTCGCCTGGTTGTCGAAGATGCGAGGCTAGACGAACGTTTTGCCAACAATCCCTTTGTCCTTGGCCCCGCCGGTTTTCGTTTCTATGCAGGGATGCCATTGCGTACACGCGACGGTACCAGCATTGGGACGTTGTGCGCCATGGACACCAGACCACGCGCGCTGAGCGATAAGCAATTGCACGTCCTCGATGACATGGCGTCGCTGGTCATCGGCGAACTCGAACTCCGCCGTGCGACAAAATTCGTGTTGAGCGAAAATGAAAAGCGCTTCCGCGATTTCGCCAGCACAACATCCGACTGGTTCTGGGAAATGGATCCGGAATTGCGATTCTCCTATTTCTCCGATCGATTTACGGAAATCACCGGCGTTCCGTCGGAATGGTTGCTCGGTAAAACGCGGCAAGAATCTGGCATTCGAGAATCGGTCGACCCAATCGTTTGGCGGCAGCATGTGGACGACTTGGAAGCGCATCGTCCATTCCGAAATTTCATTCACTCGCGGACCAAGCCGGACGGTCGTGTCGTTTGGCTATCGATAAGTGGCGTCCCTCACTACAACGAAGGTGGAGACTTCCTCGGCTACAGGGGAACCGGTGCCGACATCACGCAGCAAAAAACGACTGAAGACGCACTGCGAACGGCAAAAGAACAAGCGGAGCGCGCCGACGCCGCAAAGACGGAATTCGTCGCCAACATGAGCCACGAATTGCGTACGCCGTTAAACGCAATTATCGGTTTTTCCGACGTCATGAAAAATCAGGTTTTTGGCGAAATCGGCAATCGCCGATATGTAGACTACGCGAAAGACATCAATGCATCCGGAACGCATCTTCTGGCCATCATCAACGACATTCTCGATGCCGCCAAACTCCACACCGGCGAATTTTCGATCCGCATAGTCGACGCCGACATTCGCAGGCTGCTGCGCGAGTGTGAGGTGATGGTCATGGACCGGTTAACCCGAGCCGAGCTGGAACTGGATATACAAGTCGACGAAACGCTGAAGACCGTACGCGCCGATACGCTGCGTTTACGACAAGTCCTCCTGAATCTTCTGACCAATGCGATAAAATTCACACCAAGGTCAGGAAAGATCTCCATCACCGTCGAGCAATCGCAAGGCGATGAAGTTGCGTTCACGATAAACGACACCGGCAAAGGTATCGCTGATGAAGATATTTCGCGGATACTCCAACCGTTCACACAAGCCACTTCAAGCGCCTCGCATCATCTCGAAGGAACTGGGCTCGGCTTGTATCTCGCGAAGCATCTGGTCGAGAAACATGGCGGTTCGCTCAGCATAAAAAGCAAGATCGGCGTCGGCACTTCCGTTAAATTTTCTCTACCCGTGGAACCTATGGACCCGTCGCACACCGCTGCATAAACGCCGTCCGATACGTTACTGGGCGCAGTCTATACAGACTGGCGTTGCCGGATCGAATTCCAAACGTTTGGGTTCGATCGCCTCGCCGCACGTCAAGCAATAGCCGTAATCGCCGGTCTCGACACGTTCCAAAGCCGCATCGATACGCCGCATCTCGATTTCCCGACGGCGTTCCGTTTCCAACGCCATAGCCTGATCCCGCAGCGCATCCATGCGCGATAGGCGGCCGACCCGGCTCTGGTCGAGTTCGACGGGTTTGCGCGATTCGCGGCTTGCCTCCGCGATTGACTGCAACTCGCGACGTTTTTCGGCTAGCTGCTTTTTCGCAGTTTTGGAATCGGGCTCGCGTGCCACGGAAAAATATCCTTCGGCTTGGTCTCCTATGCTATCGCGTCGCTTTGTCCGCCACAATCACGGCACACTCTTTACCCGCCGCCGCGGATCGTTAATGTGGGCCACAAATCTGCAAACCGCATGAGGGGAATTTCATGAGCCGGTTGGCCGCAATCGATCCGGAGAATTTGACCGCCGCACAGAAAACGGCGCACGACGCCATCGCCGCCGGTCCGCGCGGCAGCGTTCGCGGGCCGTTTGCCGCCCTGTTGCACAATCCCGGCGTCGCCGACGCGGTCCAGCGTATGGGTGCATCCCTGCGCTTCGACGGGACTTTGCCGGACAAGTTGCGCGAGATCGCGATCCTGGCCACGGGCCGCTTCTGGACCGCGCAATACGAATGGTTTGCGCACGCCCGCATCGCCCTCGAAGTCGGCGTCGACGAGGCGATCGTCAACGCCATGGCGCAGCGCCGCCGTCCCAGCTTCAGCAAGTCCGACGAGGCTGCGGTCTATGAGTTCTGCACCGAACTGCATGAAAAACATGGCGTTAGCGACGAGAATTATGCCTGGGTCGTCGAGCAGCTCGGCGAAGCCGGTGCGGTCGAACTCATCGCCTTGTGCGGTTACTACACGATCATTTCGATGACCCTGAACGTGGCTCAAACACCGTTGCCGGATGGGGTCGAAGCGCCGCTGCGGGACTGACCGGGTGGAACAGACGCACGCCCTTGGCATCGATATTGGCGGCACATTTACCGATCTCGTCGTTTACGACCGAGCGACGGGCCGGATCGAAAAAGGCAAAGAACTTACGACGCCGGACGATCCGTCGCGCGGCGTTCTGACGGGTCTCGAAAAACTGCTCGAGGGCGGTGTTGCACCGGACTCGCTATACCGGATCGTGCACGCCACGACGCTTTTCACGAACGCGTTGATCGAACGCAAGGGCGCGCGCACCGGCCTCATCACCACAAAAGGTTTCCGAGACGTCCTCGAAATAGGACGCGAACGGAAATACGAGCTTTACGACATTCATATCGCGATGCCGAAACCGCTTGCGTCGCGTGACTTTCGGCTTGAGGTAACCGAGCGCATCGGGCCGGACGGTGCGGAAATCACGCCGCTGGACGAAGCGGAGCTGCTTGAACAAATCGAAGCGCTGCTCGAAATGGACGTCGAATCGATAGCCATCGTGTTCCTGCACGCCTATGCCAACCCCGCGCACGAGGATGCGGCACTCGCCGCCATCGCAGCGAAATATCCCAACTTGATCGTCACCGCGTCGCATGACGTCGCACCGGAGATTCGCGAATACGACCGAACCTCAACGACCGTCACCAACGCCTACGTCAAACCGCTGGCACAATCCTATGTCGACCGGTTGGTGGAAAAAACCGCCGCACTTGGGATCGGCGCACCTTATTTCATGATGCTGTCGAACGGTGGATTGACCCATATCGCGGAAGCCAAGCGTTCGCCCGTCCAGCTTCTGGAGTCGGGTCCCGCGGCGGGCGCGCTTGTCGCAGCGTATTTCGGCAGCCGCGCCGGGGTCGAAAACGTCCTCGCGTTCGACATGGGCGGCACGACCGCGAAGCTGGCGCTGGTCGATGATGGCGAACCGCATGTCGACTATCATTTCGAAGCCGCGCGGGAAAAACGCTTCGCGGAAGGCAGCGGACTGCCGCTCAACATCTCCGCCATCAAGCTGATCGAGATCGGCGCCGGCGGCGGCAGCACTGCCCATATCGATGAAATGGATTTGCTCAAGGTCGGTCCGGAAAGCGCAGGCTCGGAGCCGGGACCGGTTTGTTACGGCCGTGGCGGCGAAGCTCCGACGGTGACAGACGCAGACTTGCTGCTCGGGTTCCTCAACGCCGACTATTTTGCCGGCGGCAGCATGAAGATCGACCGCGCCGCGGCGGCGCGCGCCATGCAACCGCTCGCCGAGCGGTCCGGAATGTCGGGCGTCGAAGTCGCGCGCGGTATCTACGATGTGGTCAACGAGAACATGGCCAGCGCGGCCCGCGTCCACATCGCCGAACAGGGCAAGGACCCGCGGCAATACACGCTGCTGGCGACCGGCGGCGCCGGACCGGTGCATGCCTTTTACGTCGCCAAGAAACTCGGCGTCAGGCGGTTGATCTGCCCGCTCGCAGCGGGCGTCGCTTCAGCGCTTGGCTTGCTTATCGCACCGGCGCGGATCGACCGGGTCGTCACGATTGCCAGCAGCCTCGATACGATGGATTGGCCGCGCCTGGAGGCCGCGTACCGGGAACTCGAAGCCGACGCGGCCAAAGTGATCGAGGAGACCGGCTTCGATCCCGCGACCGCACGGGTCACTCGGCTGGCCGACATGCGCTATATCGGCCAGGGGTTCGAAGTCGTCACGACACTGCCGAACGGTCCCTACGACGCCGGCGCCAAGCAGCATCTGCTGGACGCCTTCGAGGACACCTACCGCCGCACATTCTCGCGTACGCCGCCAGACGTGAAAGCGGAGATCATAAACATCCGCGTTTCGTTGCGCGCCGACGTCCCGGGCGACGGTGTCGGTTTCAAGGCAGCCGGCGACGAAAGTGGTGAAGCGCGAGCGAAAGTTACACGGCCTGTCCGATTTCCCGAGAACGACGACTATGTCGACACAGCGGTCTACGACCGCGCGCAATTGCGGCCCGGCGAACGCTTCGAAGGACCCGCCGTCATCGAGGAAAGCGAATCTACCCTGGTCGTCGGCCCCGGCGGCACGATCCAGGTCGACGAGGACGGAAACCTGTTGGTCGATCTGCCGGAGGAACCCCGATGAGCCATCAGTCTTTCGACGCCGCGACCTTGGAGGTCCTGTGGACGCGGCTCGTGTCCATCGTCGACGAAGCCGCCGCCGCGCTGGTCCGCACTTCCTTCTCCACAGTGGTCCGTGACAGCCATGACTTCTCCTGCGTCATCACCGACGCCGCGGGCCGCTCGCTGGTGCAAGCGACCGACAGTATTCCATCTTTCATCGGCACCCTGCCCCGCACGATCCGGCATTTCCTCGACGAATTCCCGGCGGAGACACTGCAGCCGGGCGATGTGCTGATCACCAACGACATCTGGATGGGCACCGGTCATCTTCCCGACATCAGTGTCGGCAAGCCACTGTTTTTCAACGGTAAAATTGTCGGTTTCGCCGGCAGCACGGCGCACGCGCCGGATATCGGCGGCAAGATCCGGTCGCCGGAACCGCGCGAAGTCTTCGAGGAAGGTTTCCAGATACCGATTATGAAGTTGATCCGCGCCGGAGAACCGGACGAAACCTTCTTCGGCCTGCTGCGTAAGAATGTCCGCACGCCGGATGAAGTGGTCGGCGATCTCTGGGCGCAGATCACGGCGCTGGATCTGATGGACGCGCGTATCGGGACTTTCATGAACGAGTACGACCTGTCGTCGCTCGAAGAGCTGGCGGCGGAAATCCAGTCGCGCTCCGAACGCGCGATGCGCGCTGCGATTACGGCGCTACCCGACGGGACGTACGAGAACACGATCCGAACCGACGGGCTGACCGAACCGCTCGACCTCAAGGTCGTGCTCACCATCGATGGCGACGAAGTAACAGCCGATTTCACCGGTTCCGCACCACAGGTCGACAAGGCGATCAACTGCGCCATGTGCTACACCTACGCGATGACGGCCTATGCGGTGAAATGCGCCGCGGCGCCCAATCTGCCGAACAATGACGGCTCGATTCGGCCGATCAAGGCAATCGCGCCCGAGGGCTGCATACTCAACCCGCAATTCCCGGCGTCCGGCGGGTCGCGGGCGCTGATCGGTCATTTCGTGCCGTCGCTGATTTTCGGTGCGCTGGCCAAAGTCGTTCCGGAAAAGATCATGGCCGGCGCCGGGTCGCCGCTCTGGTGTATCAACCAGTCCGGCGTGACCGATGACGGTGCGCCGTTCGCCAAACTGTTCTTCTTCAATGGCGGCATGGGCGCCACCAACCGAACCGACGGGCAAAGCACCTTGAGCTGGCCGAGCAACATATCGACGACTCCGATCGAAGTGATCGAGCAGTTAGCGCCGCTACGCGTGCATCGCCGCGCGCTGCGTCCCGGTTCGGGCGGCGCGGGCGAACACCGCGGCGGCCTGGGCCAGGAAATCTTGTTCGAGAGCACTTCCAAGACGCCGACCGCCGTCGCTTTCCTGGCGGAACGAACCCGCGTGGCGGCCCCCGGCGTGGCCGGCGGCGAGGAAGGCGCGAAGGGCGAACTCCGCATCAACGACAAGCCGGTCGACCCGAAGCAGCAACACATCATCCAGATGGGCGATACCGTCATGCTTCGCACGCCGGGTGGCGGTGGCTACGGCGAACCAGGAGACCGGGACACGGCGGCCGTCGAGCGCGATCGCGCGGAAGGCAAGCTGGCGGATTGAGCGCCGCTTAAGCGCGGCACGCGTCAGGCCGCGTCTACAGCCCTTGCTGTTCCTTCCACAGATAAAACGGCCCGATGGACGGATCAGCGGCGCGAACGCGGTAGTAGGGGATGCGGGGCTTGTAGGTATCGAACAGCCGGCGCAGTTCGGCGATCGGTTCGTCGTAATCGTCGGCGCGCAAATCGACGATCGGATAGTCGAGATCGTCGCACACCTTGATCGCCGCCGACCGCTGGCCGCCATGTTGACCGCCGGCGTCCCGTCCCGCTTCGATCGCCCGCACCAGCCGCTCCTCAAGCGCCTCGCCCGCGCTGTCGCGGTATGCCGCAACCATCGCATCGACCGTGGCGGCACTGGTCAGGCGGTTTCCCATGGCAACGAATCCATCGCCTTCGTGATGGCCGTTCCAATCGCGGTTCTCGCCGCCCGTGCGCGCAGCGGTGCGCCCTTGCGCATCGACGACCGCGATCTGGCGCGCCTCGATATGCGGATCGGACTCGGCCAGTTGCGTAACCACGTCGGACGCGGAGTGCCCTGCTTCCAGCAAGGCGATCCCCTTCGGACCGTGCCGCGGGTCGGTCAACGCCTGGGTCGCCACGGCGCCTACACCGGTTTTAACGAAGGGCACACGCGACCCTACGGCCATTTCGCCGGTCGACGTCGCGACCCCCAGCGCGCCGGTTCGCGGACAGCGGCCAAGGATCGTGAAGGTATTGAATTCAATCGCCAGATCGCGCACGGCGCTTCCCCTTATTCGACTGGTTGCGGACGCAATGGTAGTCATAGCGCAAGCGCGCTCGCCAGAAGTTTCTGATCGCGCGCCGGGGACCAACGGACGATCGTATGAATTCGACTAACGCCTATCACGGCGGTGACCTCCAGGAAGCGGAGGCCTTGTTTGGGCGGCCAAATGCCGGCTGGCTCGACCTCTCGACCGGCGTCAACCCCGAACCCTATCCGAACACCGAATCCGCCGCGTCTTCCTGGCACCGTTTGCCGCAGCGTGCGCCGCTCGACGCACTCTTGGGCGCCGCGCGCCGGTTTTACGGCGTGCCGGACCCCGTCGATATCGTCGCTGGACCCGGATCGCAGGCAATCCTGCAACATTTGCCCGGATTTATCGCCGCCCGAAACGTCGCTGTCGTCGGTCCGACCTATGCGGAGCATGCGAATCTCTGGAACGCGCACCGACACGATGTCGTCACGGTACCCGACCTGTCCCGGGCAAGCGCCGCGGATGTCGTCGTCCTGGTCAACCCGAACAATCCGGACGGCCGGACAACGGCGCCGACCGAATTAATCGACGTGGCGCGGCACTGTACCGAACGCGACGGCCTGCTGGTCGTCGACGAAGCCTTTGCCGATATCGATCCCGAAACAAGCCTCCTTCCGCACCTGAAAGGCGAAGCCGTCCTGGTCATCCGGTCATTCGGCAAGTTTTTCGGCCTGCCAGGATTACGGCTCGGGTTTGCCGCCGGCGCGCCAGGCCTCGTGGCAAAATTGGAAGAACGGCTTGGCCCGTGGGCGGTGTCCGGTCCCGCCCTCGAAATCGGCGCGCGCGCCTTGGCGGACGACGGTTGGGCTGCCCGTGCACGGACGCTAATGACGGAACGTGCCGGCGCGCTGGATCAGACCTTGGAGCATGCCGAACTGCAGGTCGTTGGCGGTACGGCGCTGTTCCGGCTTGTCGAAGACAATGCTGCGCCGCAGATTTTCACGCGTCTCGGCAAGGCCGGCATTTTCGTTCGCAAATTTCCCGAGCGGCCGGAATGGCTGCGTTTCGGCGTCCCCGGCAGCGATACTGATTTGCAACGGCTGGCGTCCGCTCTCGGCTAGTGGATACAATCTAACATACGGCACCCCTACGATCCCGTAGCCCGGTTTCTCGGCAGGAGATGGTTCGCAGGCGATGCCGAAGCATCGGCAAGGTCCGTCGACGCCCCGAGAAGCCGGGATACAGGACCCGGAGGGCGGCTTCCCGAGATCACCGGCCGCGTTGCGCGACGCTTGCGATGGCGCCGCATCGCGGCGTATCGCGCGCCTAACCGGTGAACTCGGGAAGCCGTCGTAGGGGTACCCTATGTTAGATTGTGTCCACTAGTTACTCGGCTGGCGGTTTGGCCAATCCGTATTCCCGTTGTGGCACGAGAGGCTCGACCAACGGCACCGGGTCGGGCGTTTCCAGCGCCGACCCCCGCCCGGAAAGGCTGGGGTTGGTCATGAAATAGTCGTACGCGCTAAAACTTTTCGGGTTGCGCGACCGGCGCCGATAGGTTCCGTCCGACTGCAGCAGCCAGGACTGGACTTTGTCCTTCAAGTTGGAGTCCATGATCTGCTCAAGGATCTGACGATGCACCGTCGGATTCTCGATCGGCACCAAGATTTCCACCCGCCGGTTTAGGTTCCGCGGCATCCAGTCGGCCGATGAAATGAAAACCTTAGCCATTTCCGACGGCAAGTCGTGCCCACGGCCGAAACACACGATGCGGCCATGCTCCAGGAACCGGCCGATCATCGATTGCACCGTGATGTTCTCCGACAGGCCGGGCAAGCCCGGACGAAGGCAGCAAATACCTCGGACAGCCAGATGGATTATCACGCCGGCCTGGGACGCCCGGTACAACGTATCGATGATTTCACCGTCCACCAGGGAGTTCAACTTGACCCAGATGGTTCCCGGCCTCCCTTGGCGAACGAAATCGATTTCGTCTTCGATCAACCCAATCAGGGTTTCGCGCATATTGACAGGCGACACCGACAGTTTCTCCATATCGACCGGGCCCGCGGTACCCGTGGTGAAATGGAACAACCACGCGGCATCGCGGCACAGTGCCGGATCGCAACTAAAGAAGGACAGGTCGGTGTAGCTCCGCGCCGTTATCGGATGGTAGTTGCCCGTGCCGAAGTGGCAATAGCTCTGAAACTGGGAGCCTTCGCGCCGAACGACCAAGGAAATTTTGGCATGCGTTTTCAGGTGCACGAAGCCGTAGACGACTTGTACCCCCGCCCGTTCGAGATCGCGTGCCCAGCGAATGTTGCGTTCCTCATCGAAACGCGCTTTCACTTCGACAAGGGCCGTCACCGACTTGCCGGCCTCCGCCGCATCGATCAGGGCGGCGACAATGGGAGAGTTTTCGCTGGTTCGGTACAGAGTCTGCTTGATTGCGATGACGTCCGGGTCGTCCGCCGCCTGACGGAGGAACTGGGCGACAACGTCGAAACTTTCATAGGGGTGATGGACGACGAAGTCCTTGGCTTTGATCGCCTGGAAACAGTCGCCGCCGAAATCCAGCACTCTTTCGGGAAACCGCGCAGCATAGGGCGGAAATACCAATTTGGGACGATCGTTGACGATCAGTTCGCCCGTGTCCGCCAAACCGAGCAGACCGTTCAAAGCGAACACCGTCTCCGGTGCGGCGTCGAGGCCATCGACCAGGAATTGCCGCAACTCGCTGGACATGTCGTTGTTAATCGTCAACCGAATGACGGAACCGCGGCGCCGCTTTTTTAGAGCGCTCTCATACAAACGGACGAGGTCTTCGGCCTCTTCCTCGATCTCGATGTCGCTGTCGCGCAAAACGCGGCACTGGCCCACTTCGACAACTTTAAAACCGGGAAACAGTTTTTGGACATGGATGGCGACGACCGTTTCCAACGCGACGAAGCGATATTCCTTCCCGGGCAATCGAATGAACCGTTCTACGAGATGAGGAAGCTGCACCAGGGCGTTTAGATTTTCCTTCCGGCGGCCTTTCTTCAACGCCAAGACAAGCGCGAAACCCAAATTGGGAATAAACGGGAACGGATGTGCCGGGTCGACGGCGATAGGGCTTAGGACCGAAATCAGTTTTTCGAGGAAGAACGCCCGCAACCACCGTTTGTCCGCAGGACGAAGCTGGTTCGCATCCAGCACATATAAGTCTTCGTCGCGCAGCTGCCGAACGATCCGCCGCCAGCATTTCTGCTGATTGTGCATGAGCGTCATGGCGTGGGCGTTGACGAGCGCCAGCTGTTGCCGCGGCGTCAGTCCCTCCTGACTCGGGACGTCGACCTTTGCCTCGACTTGCCCACGCAGGCCGGCAACGCGCACCATAAAAAATTCATTCAGGTTATTCGCTGAGATGGATAAAAACCGCAGTCGCTCCAACAGGGGATGCTTCTTGTTGTCCGCCGCCTCCAATACCCGCTCGTTGAACGCCAGCCAGGAAAGCTCCCGGTTTATGAAACGCTCCGGGGAACTCATGGAAACGGGCACGGCACTCCCAATGCCGCCGTTCAAGAGAGGTTTTGCCTCGTCCCGCCCGGCATTTGGCGTTCCTTTTACGGGTTCCGCGTCCATTTACCTCGTCCACGATCAGTTGGGTCCATTTTAATCCGCAATTCGAAAGAGAAACAAACAAACCGACATCGTGTTTCCCACACATTCTCGGGAAATCCCTTTGTGTCGATCGAAATCGTGGGCGTATTCTCCAATATTCGGGGGTCGTATTGGCCCGAAAACCCGCTGATGAGGGATGCCAATGAGCGAAGAAGAATATTTATCCGACCTTTCCTTCGAGAACGTTCGCCGGCATATGGAGCACATATGCTTGGAGATCCCATCCCGATTGGCGGGCACGGAAAATGCGCGCCGCGCCGCAGAGTTCAACGCCAACGCCCTGACGCAACACGGGATCGCCGCAGAGGTTCACGATCTACCGGGTCTCGTCAGCTTCCCGGAACCGACGATGTTGCAGGTCGTCAGCGAACCGCAGGAAGCGATCGAAGCCTTCACCTGCGGTCATAGTCTACCGACCGGACCTGAAGGGATCGGTGGCGAAATGGTTTATGTCGGCTCCGGCGCGGAATCCGACTACGCCGGAAAATCGGTTGCCGGCAAGATCATCCTGGTGGAAACCTCTTATCATCCGGCCCGCCATGAAAAACTTCGAATTGCGGCCGGCAAGGGCGTGATCGGCATGGTGTTGATGAATTGGGGCGGGCCGGACAACGAGGCCGTGCCCTTTGGCTCGGTGAAACCTGCCTGGGGCAACCCGACGCGGGAGACGATCAAGACCGAAATGCCCACCCTCGCAGCGGTCGGGATCGCCCGCACCGCCGGACTGCGCCTCAAGCAGAAATGCGAACGAGGCGCCGTCCGGGTCCGCTTTCGGGCCATCGTCGAGAATTGCTGGCGCGACATCCAGGTCACCTCGGCGGACGTGGCGAGCCCGCGAAGCGAAGATTTCATCCTGCTGGGCGGTCATCAGGACTCTTGGTTCGGGCAGGCGGCGACCGACAACGCGGCCGGCAACGCCTGCATCGTCGAGCTGGCGCGGGTCATCAATCTGCACCCCGACAAGTTGCGGCGCGGGCTGGTCTGCGGCTTCTGGACCGCGCACGAGACCGGAACGATGGTCGGTTCGGCCTGGTTCGCGGACCGCAACTGGGACCGGCTGCGCAAGCATGGCTGCGCCTATATTCAGATCGATCAACCCGCCTGCGTCGGCACGACGCGTTGGGGTACTGGATCCAACGTGCAGCTGCGCCGTTTCCATCAGTCCGTCGAAGCACGGCACCTCGGCAACATGGAATATTACTGGCATCGGTTGCCGAAAGGCGGCGACGCGTCCTTCATGGGGCTCGGCATCCCGGCCATGTACGGCATCGGGCACTACACCGAACAGGAATTGAAAGAGACCGGCCTGGCGCGGCTCGGCTGGTGGCACCATTCGATCGAGTGCAACATGGACAAGATCGACCTCGACTTCCTCGCCACGCACCTGAAGGTCTATGCCGGTTATCTTTGGGGCTTATGCACCGAAGCTGTCCTACCTTATGACTTTACCGACGCGGCCGATCAATTCGTCGAGCGGTTGTCCTACCTGCAGGACCCGGGACAATCCATCGGACTCGACGGCGCTCTCGAAGGTGCCCGGGATTTCCGCGAGGCCGCCGCAGCGTTCGACGCGGCGGCAGAGGACTGGCGTAAGCGTTATGCAAAGGACGCGGCGCTCGAAGACGCACCAGCGGCCGAACTCAATGAAGCGATGAGGCGGGTCAACCGGCTGCTCATCCCGCTCGCCAGTACGGCAAAGGGCACCTACGGCCATGATCCATACGGTTACACGCCGCAAGGCAGCATGATCCCGGTTCTGCACGACGTCCCGGAACTGGCCGGCATGCCCGACGGAGAAGATCGCTGGATGCTGGAGACGGAACTGGTGCGAGCGCGGAACCTGGTCGCCGATACGATGACCGACACCGCCGCGACCCTTCGCGAGACGGTGAAACGGATCGCCTAGACCGCCACAGCGTCGATGCGCGCGCGCACCGGATCGGGAAAGTCGATAACCGTTGCTTCTTCTAATTCCGTATCCAGAACCGCGCAGCTCAATTGCCGATCGTTTCGCGGATCACGGCCATCGCCGGTCGAACCGGGATTGATGACCAGGACCCGACCGATGCGCTGCACCAACTGCTGGTGCGTGTGTCCGAAGAGCACGAAGTCCGCATCCTCTTCGCCGAACTTCGCAAGCTGGGGGCTGTGCGGGTAAACATACTCGCCATAAGGCTCCCAAGACGTCGAATGCACCATCAGGACTTTCTTGTCGCCATATTGCAGTTCAAGGCGCCACGGCTGGTCGCTCAACCACTGCACCAGGTCTCGATCGATCCCCTGCCGCGCCCGCGCCCTCTCGCCAAGCGGTCCGAGAAACACGGCCTCATGGTTTCCCTTGATCGTTCGGGCGCCCAAATCGCGCAATGCGCCGATGACTTCGTTGGAGAAACGGTATTCGAAGATACTGTCGCCGAGGCACAGCAAATCGTCGACCGAACCCATCAGTTCGAGCGCGCGATTCAACCCTGCGATATTGCAATGCAAGTCGGAAACGATACCCAGCTTCAAAGCTTTTTCCCGGCGGTCCAACCGCCATCGACCATCAGGGTCGTGCCGGTGCAGAAGCTTGCGTCCTCGGACGCCAGGAACAGGATCGCCTTGGCGACCTCCGGCGGTTGGCCCCAGCGGTTCAGCGCGTGGACGCTACGGATCTGTTCCGCATATTCCTCGGTCTGAAAATAGCGTTCGGTCATCGGCGTGCGGATGACGCCGGGTCCGACGGCGTTGACCCGAATGCCTTTTTCGCCGAACTCCATCGCCATCTCTTTGGTCAGGCCGACGACGGCATGCTTCGAGGCGGTATAGGCGGCCCGGTTCGGCGAGGCGACGACACCAAGGGTCGACGCCAGATTGACGATGGCACCGGTTCCCTCCGCCGCGATCACCTCGCGGGCGAAAGCCTGCGCGCACAGGAACACACCAGTGATGTTGACGTTGATGACCCGGTACCATTCCTCGTAGGAGAGCTCGAGAACCGGCACGATCTCGCGCACGCCCGCATTGTTGACCAGCACGTCGAGCCGGCCGAGCTGCGCTTTCGCCGCCGCCATGCCTTTGGTGACGGCGTCGGGATCGGTTACATCGAGCGCGAAGGGATGCGCCCGGCCGCCCTCTTTCGCGATTTCTTCGACGGTGCGCTCCGCCATCGCAATATCGACATCGCACGCGGCGACGACGGCGCCTTCATTCGCAAATTCAAAGCATACCGCGCGGCCGATTCCGCCGCCCGCGCCGGTAACGACGACGCCACTATCTTGAAAACGCATGATGTTACCTCCTGCTGACCGCGGCAAGATTGCGTTACGGCAGCGGCAGCGTCAATTGGCCAATCCGGTATGGAAGTCGAGCAGCAGCGCGTTCACGGCATCCGCACTGTCATACATGGCCCAATGCGCCGCTCCCGGAATGACATCGAACCGGAGACCGGGCACCCGATCGCGGCACAGCGCCACCCGGGCCTCGATCGACGGGTAGGCGGTAACGTCGTCCGAACCCCAGATCAGCTGCAACGGACAGGTGATCTTCGCCAGGTTGAACCGCTGCGTGTCGCCCCAGCTGATCTTGCGGCTGTCGAAGCGGGTGCGCCGCACATTGCCGCCGTGGTAGGCGATGGCGTCGTCGTCTGCCGTCTTAGGATCGCTCAGCATGAAAGCCAGCAGGTATTCGCGCACGATCTCGCGGTACAACGCCGCGTCGTCGCCGGCCGATTTATAACTGCGCGTGTTGACGGATCGTCCGCCCTCCGGCTTGCCGAAGCCGCTCGCCCCGATCAGCGACATGCCGTTTACGCGGTCGCCGAAATGCGCCGCGACACAGGCGCTGAGCGCTGCACCGAAGGAGAAACCGGTCAGGTGAAACGATGCGCTATCGCCCAACATCTCGCCGATCGCGCGGCACACGAGCCCGCGATAGTCTTCGCCGGACATGGCCTTGTCGACATCCGGCGATGCGCCGTAGCCGGGCAAATCGACGGCGTGAATTCGGAAATGCGCGGCCAACTCATCGATATTGCGGACCCAATGGTTCCACGACCCCATACCGCCATGCAGCAGCACGTAGTTCGTTCCGGCGCCCACTGTTTTCACGGCAACTTGCGGTCGCTCCGATTCCGCCGTCAGCATTCCGCCGTACCCTCCCCTCACCGTCAGATAATGATGTTTGCCTAGCCGATCGCTTCCTCGGCGGCCAGCCACTCCGCCTCGACCGTCGCGATTTTACGTTCCAAATCCGCCAGCTGCTTGTTGAGCATGGCGATTTCAAATGCGGGCCCCCTGTAGAGCGCCGGATCGGCCAATTTTGCCTCGATCACCACCTTATCCTTGCCCAGCGTTTCCAGTCGGCGTTCCGCAGCGGCGGCCGCCTTGCGCTGAGAGGTGCGGGCGGCGCGGGCGCTGGCACTGGCCCGGCGCGCTTCGCGGCGGTCCGGCTTGTCGCCGTTCGCGGACCTCTCGACCCGGTCGCGGCGGCGCGCGGCGCGGCGTGATTCCAGCACGGTTTTGCGGTAGTCCTGGATATCGCCATCGAACGCTTGACAGGTCCCGTCCCGTACGATCCACAACCGATCCGCGCACAGTTCGACCAGATGAAGATCGTGCGTCACCAGGATGACCGCGCCTTGATAGGCGCTGAGCGCCCCGACCAGTGCCTGCCGGGAGTCGATATCGAGATGGTTGGTCGGCTCGTCCAACAGCAACACATGCGGTGCGTGCCGCGTGATGCAAGCGAATAGCAGCTTCGCCTTCTCGCCGCCCGACAGCGATCCGACCTTTACGTCGGCCCGGTCTTGCGTAAACCCGAAACGGCCGAGATGGGACCGAAGCTTGGTTTCCATCGCATCGGGCATCCGCAGCAGCAGCTCTTCGCGGGCGGTGCGTTCCGGATCAAAAGCATCGGCCTGTTCCTGCGCGAAATAGCCGACGCGCATTTTCGACGAGTGTCGCACCGCGCCGGTCATCGACGGCAACTCACCCATGAGGAGGCGCAGCAAAGTCGTCTTGCCGTTGCCGTTTTCGCCGAGCAACGCGATCCGGTCGTCCATATCCAAGGTCAGCCCCAGCCGCTGCAACACGGGCTGTCCCGGCGCGTAGCCGACACTCGCATTGTCGAGCGCGATCAAAGGCGGCGCCATTTGTTCGGGATCGGGGAAATCGAACGCGACCTCGTGATCGGGCCGGACCGGGCGCATTTCGTCCATCCGTTCAAGCGCTTTGATCCGCGATAGTGCTTGGCGCGCCTTGCTGGCCTTGTAGCGGAAGCGGTCGATGAAGGCCTGCATATGGCGGCGCTGTTCCAGCTGCTTCGCGAACTCGGCCGCTTTCAACGCCATCCTTTGCCGCCGCTCCGTTTCGAAATGATCGTAGTCGCCGCGATAGACGGTCAGGCGGCGATCGTCGAGATGGACAATAGTGTCGACGATCGTGTTGAGCAGGTGCCGGTCATGGCTGACCAAGACGATCGTGCCCCGATAGGCGGCTAAATGACTCTCGAGCCACAACCGGGTTTCCAGATCGAGATGGTTGCTCGGTTCGTCGAGCAGAAGCAGGTCGGGCGCCGAGAATAGAGTCGCCGCGAGTGCGACGCGCATGCGCCATCCGCCGGAAAACGTATTGAGCGGCTCACTCTGGGCGTCTTCGTCGAATCCGAGGCCGGCGAGGATCGCCGCCGCCCGCGCCGGCGCGGTTTCCGCCCCAATGTCCGCCAATCGTGTGTGAATTTCGGCGACACGCGCCGGATCTTCCGTCTCTTCCTCCGCTTCCGCGAGTAAGGCGTTGCGCTCCTTGTCCGCGGCGAGCACGAAATCGCGTGGCGTCCACTCACCTTCCGGTGTCTGCTGTGCCACCGTACCCACCCGGGTGCCGCGCTGTAGATTTACGCTGCCGCCGTCGGCCTCCAGATCCCCCATGATGAGCCGCAACAGCGTCGACTTGCCGGTTCCGTTGCGCCCGACCAATCCGATCTTGTGGCCGCCCGTTATGCTGACAGAGGCATTATCGAACAGAATGCGTCCGCCGATGCGGTATGTGAGTTTGTCGATATGCAGCATGACTTATGGCCGGTACTAACCGAATATTTGGCGGGCACGGCGAACGGCAAAGTTCATAACGTTCCGCTCCGGACCGTCGGGCCGCCCGGCCGCCAGCCATAGTAAAACAATCAATCCGACAAAAATCGCCATCCCCAAGCCGACGTCGCGGATTAGGGGCAATACATGCCCCGTAAGGTTCATGTCAGGTAGGTAGAAAACCCCGGCCCACATTGCGGCACTGGCCAACGCCGGACGCCACATCAATGCGAGTAGATCGCGCAACGGCGCATACCGCATCCGGTCAACGATCAGCAACGTGACGATAACCATCAAAAACATCAGCCCCGTCCGGGTCATCGCGATCGCCATCGGGCCGGACAAATTGCCCGCTGCGACGATCGCCGGCACCAGGACACAGGCATATCCCAGGCTGGCGAGAGCGTAGGTGCGCTCCCCCCCTCGCGCCAAAAAGTACGATCTCACGCCCCAAAAAATGGCAGCAAACCCTGCGTAACCGCCCAGCCATTGAAAGAAAGGAATCGCCGCCGTCCATTGTCCGCCAAGGAGCAGCGGCACCAAATCCGGCGCAACGACTGAAATTCCGATACCAGCGGGAAGCGCGTAAATTACGATGAGACCGAAAACCTGCAGGAACACTTTCCTCGACTCGGTTTCATCATGCAGCACCTTAGAATAGGTCGGTATCAAAGCACGTTCAGCCGGCAGGACGACCTCCCGCGTCGGCATGGCAGATATTTCGGACGCCATATAGTAGTTGCCGACTGTGGCCGATCCCGAAATGCCGCCGATCACGAATTCGTCCACACGGCGGCCGATGAATTGGCTTCCATGGTCGATCATTATCCACTGCGAGACGGACCACAGCGCACGCACCTTGGTAAAGCTGAACCACGGCCGGTACGACGACATCGCGTAGCTGTAGAAGATCGTCACAAAGGACGAGGCGACCATGGCGAACGCCAACGCGTGATAATCGCGCAGCCAGAAAACCAACGACAAGGAAAGGACGATATCGGAGAGCCGCCGGTAGATCCAATAGCGGAATTCCTTGGCGAACAGCATATTCTTTCGGAAATCGACCACGCCTATATTTTCGAAGCCGTTCAGGACACAGCGAAAGGCGACGATTTGTATAACGAGTTCGACCCGGGCATCGCCGTAATATTTCGCGATGAGGGGCGCCGACGAAACCAGAACAACGGTCAGTAAAAACCCGATCAGGACTTTAATGGTCCAAGCGCTGTTGTAATCGTCGCGCGTGGTGTGCGGGTTGCGAATCAGGGCGATCGAAACGTTCGTTTCCGAAACCTGGGTCAGAAACCCGACGATGATCATCGCCATGGCGATCACACCGAAATCGTCGGGCGCCAGCAACCGTGCGATGATCACGGTATTGACCATGCCGATAAGCTTGAGCGACCATCGCATGGACACCATCCAGGCGGCGCCCTTGACCATGTGCCCTTTGACCGACTTCACGTCATGTGGCGTATCGCTATTGCCAGAGTCGTTCATGTTGCGAGTCAATCTACATCGCTTCTGGTGGACTGGGACCGGTTACGAATTCCGTTAACCGTCGCTTTGACCCGCTCGGTTTGTGCTTAAGTGTGGACCAAAGACAATGGAACGAGTCGAAATTCGCGAGGAAAATAGCGAATGGCGGCATTTATCGCCAGCGAAAGCCTCATCGGCCCGACAGGCGGAATTAAAGCCGCTCCACTTCGCAAACGAGCGCGCTTTGTGCCGACCCGCTTCCCCCTAACAGTACAATCTGTATCATGCCCGCGCTGCCTTTATCCCCTACCCCTGCAGGAAGCCGATGAATAGCAACACCAATCTCCGGAAAATAGTTGTCGCAGGGCCTTTGCCGCCGGACGCGTTGGCGCTGTTCGATGCACGCGACGATATCGTCTACGAGACGGTCACCGACGTCACGGAGGAAATCCTGATCGAAAAGATGAAGGACGCCGCCGGGGTGACCGTGCGCACGGCGAAGATCACCGCCCGGGTAATCGCGCATTCCGAGAACCTTCAGGTCGTCTCCCGGTATGGCGTCGGTTACGACAATGTCGATGTGCAGGCGCTTGACGCGCGCGGTATCCCGCTGACCGTTGTTGGAACGGCCAATTCGGTCGCGGTCGCGGAGGCCGCGATCTACATGATGCTCGAACTCTCCAAGAAGGGACGCGAGCACGACCGGGCGGTACGAGAGGACAATTGGGATTACCGTTTGCAGAATACCGCGATCGAGATGTGGCGGAAAAAGCTGTTGATCGTCGGATTCGGACGGATCGGCACGCGCCTGGCGGAGCGGTGCCGCGGCTTCGGCATGGACATGTTCGTCGCGGACCCTTTTGTGGACGATGCGGATATCGCGGCGGTCGGCTGCACGCCGGTCGGCGATTACCGCGCCCTGCTGCCGGATATGGACTACGTGTCGCTCCATCTGCCGTTGTCCGCGGAGACGGAAGACATGTTCGACCAAGCGGAATTCGAAATCATGAAGCCGAGCGCTATCCTGATCAACGCGGCGCGCGGCGGTATCGTCAACGAGACGGCGTTGCACGAGGCGCTGAGGACCGGCCAAATCCGCGGCGCCGGCCTCGACGTGTTCGCGCTGGAGCCGCCGCGCGCGGGCGACGCGCTTTTCTCGCTCGACAATGTGATCTTCAGCCCGCACATCGCCGGTGTCACCAGGGAGGCGGCGCACCGCATGGGCATGATCTGCGTTCAGAATGTGCTCGACGCATTGGACGGCAAGCTCGACCGCGACATGGTCGTCAACAAGGGCGTTTTGGACGCCGACTAAAGCCGGTTTGGCCTATTCTTCTCCCTCTTTCGGCGCGACGCTGATGACCCTGCGGATTTCATCGGTGACGAAGCCTATCGCCGTGGGGCGGCGGACGCCCGGCAAGACGACGACGTCGTACAACTCTTCGATGATGCCTTCGACCCGCAGCCAATGGACGATGTCGCCGGAGCGCAGATCGATGACCTGCAGCCCGCAGCGTGGGTCCGCATCGCGCTCCTTCAACTCGTCGTCCAGTGCAAGACCGCTGAAGGTGCGGTTGCCGCGCTGCTTCGACATGCCGATCACCGCGAAATTGCCGTGGAACGACATGCCGCGCAAATAGCCGGCACAGAACGCCACGCGCTCGAAGGCGCCCTTGTCCATATCGACGTATCCGAAATAACCGCTGCCGGAATCCAGCAACCACAGCTTACCGTCATAGAAACGCGGCGAATGCGGCATGGAAAGTCATTCAACCACAACCTCGTTCGAGTCGATGTCGATCACCACGCCGCCGTCCTGACGGCGGTCGCGCCAGCCGTCGGCAACATCCGATTGCGAGACGGCCGTGACGTATTTCGGCTGGCCGTCGACCATTGCCATGCCGTTCAGATGGCAGCGATCCTCCGCCGCCAGTTGCGAGATGAAGGACGGACGCCACAAGGGTTGAAACGAATGGGTCTCGCTGGTGGTTGCCAGACAGGCGAAATGCGTGTTGACGAAATCCAGTTTGCCGTCCGCGTCGATGCCCAGATCGTGCACGTCGCAGTCGCCCGTGACGTAGCTGACCTTTGGCACGAACACGCGGTCATAGCTGTCATGGGCCTGGCCTTCCGGGAGGACGTTTTCGAAGCGCCAGATCTGGTACAGCGAGCTGATCCACAGGCTGTTTTCGGTCGCCGCCATCCCCATGCAGCGCGCCAGCGTGCGCTCCTCGATCGAAAGGCGCTGCTCGCCGCGCAGGCCGATCAGAAAAACCTTGCCGGCCTGGTAGGTGGTGAAACCGATGCTGATACCCTGCTCGGCGATCCAGGAGTTGAACTGGCGCGAAGCGGAAATCGCCAGCTTCGGCTCCGCTTCCTGATCGCCGTTGGACTCATTTCCGTTGCTGTCTTCTGATGACACCGGTCAATTCTCCGTTGATGGAACGATTGTAAGCGTTCGTTCAGGCCGTGGAATGGGTCCCGTCAAGCGTATCTCCCACGTTGAGGCGAGGCCCCACAAGGTGCTGTCTTTCTGCTGGTAACGCGATTTACCATGCGCTATCGTCGTGCGCATGGTGGTTCTGGACGA
>JAKZTB010000074.1:0-27096 GCA_047517345.1 Alphaproteobacteria bacterium | reverse complement strand
GCACCAGCATGTTGATCGGCACGCTCTCGGGGTGCTTGGGAAGATTGGCCAAGGTCAACAGCATGCCGGCGCGGTCACGGCGGGCTTCGCCCATGCCGACGATACCGCCGCAGCAGACATTGATCCCGGCGTCGCGGACATGGGCCAGCGTGTCGAGCCGGTCCTGATAGGTCCGCGTCGTGATGATTTCGCCGTAAAACTCCTCCGAGGTGTCGATATTGTGGTTGTAGTAGTCGAGTCCCGCATCGCGCAGCCGCACCGTCTGGGCCTCGGTTAGCATGCCGAGCGTGACGCAGGTCTCCATGCCAAGTTCGCGGACGCCTTCGACCATCTCGCAGATCGCGTCGAGGTCGCGGTCCTTAGGGCTCCGCCACGCCGCCCCCATGCAATAGCGTGTCGCCCCGGCGTCGCGGGCGCGGCGCGCTTCGGCCAGGACTGCCTGCACCGCCATCAATTTCTCCGCCTTCACGCCTGTATCGTACAATGCGCTTTGCGGGCAATAGGCACAGTCTTCCGAACAGCCGCCCGTTTTAACGCTGAGCAATGTCGACATTTGTACCTGGTTGGCCGCGAAGTGCTGCCGATGCACCGTTTGTGCCCAAAAGATCAGGTCGTTAAACGGAATATCGAACAGGGCGGTAATTTCGGCGCGAGACCAGTCGTGGCGCAATCCGGGTGCAGATTGGACGTCCGTCCGGGATCGTCGCGGGGAAATTGGGCTGTCGTCGCGGATTGCAGACTCTATTTCGATCGGCATTCGATTCCTCGGGCGTTTCGCGGAGCTTCTTTCATAGGACACGAGAATCATAGGACCTGACGGTGTCCGGTCAAGCTAGGAGCAGGCGGTGCTGCAGCGACTTTCGTCGAAGCCTGGGTGCATTCGTTCCCGAAAAATTGAACCAAGCCGGTGTTCTCGGTATTCGCCTTCAGTCCAATGCTTGATAGAATAAACGGTGTTAAGGATGGTACCGGGAGAAACCAAGATGGCTGAGTCGGTGCAAAGCGTGAACAGCGGACCGGGATATGCGAAACATCCCGATTATCGGATCGACATCGAACCCACTGGAAAATCCGTTCGGATTGAAATCGACGGCCAGGTCATCGTTGATAGCAATAATGCGTTACTGATGCTCGAGCAGAACCATCAGCCGGTTTACTACTTTCCACATTCAGATGTTGATATGACGCGATTTCAGCGCACCGACTATTCGACCCATTGTCCGTTCAAAGGGGACGCCTCGTACTGGACGCTAACCGTCGCAGAACGCGTCCTGGAAAACGTCATGTGGAGCTACGAGACACCGTGCGACGAAGTCGCCGAAGTCAAAGAGTATGTCTCGTTCTACCGGGACCGAATGGACGATTGGTACGAGGATGGCGAACTGATCCTCGGTAATGCCCACAGCTAGTTTAGTTTGGCGTCGTTCAGCGTCCAATCATAGTCATCTTCGAGTTCAACCGCCGCGTCCAGCGTAGCGGCAAGCTCGGGGTCGGCGTATTGTTTTAGATGGGCAATGACGCCGGCGACATTGCCGCCGAAATCATCGGTGAACCAGGCATAGATGCTCGATACGACGACCCGCTCATCTACGCTGCGGACGCCGTGGCGATCGTTGATATAGGCGCGCGCGGACTTCTCGAGGAGCAGTTCCGCGTTGGCGGCGGTAAACGCGTTTTTCCGCAAGTTCGGGCACCCGATCGAGGCGCAGTTCACCGCGTAGTGGATCCGTGGATCGCGCCAGATCGGCCGCAAGATGCGGTGCTCTATGTCATTGAGACTGAGCATTTCGCCGTCGATCTCGATCAGCTTCTTGTCCCAGGGGCCGTCGCTGAACAGGCCGGGCGATATGTCGATGTCGCGGATCGATTCCACCGGATAGTGGGTTAGGATCACCTTGACCGTAAGGGCGTTGTACAAGTTGATCCAAAAAGCCAACTGTTCGGCCCGGGACAGTTTGGCGACCGGCACGGCTGTCATACGCACGATGTACCCATCCAACGCCGATTTGTCCGGCTTACTGACGGTGCCGTAGGCGACGCGGTTTACGCCGTCTTCATGGGCGCTGACGTATTTATCGAGGAAATCCTGCCACGCATCATGGTCGACCGTTGTCCGGGATCGGGCGTCGTGGGCAAGCCATTTCTCCCACAGCGACGCCTTGGGCGCGAAAAGTGACTCGACACCGCCGAAGCCTGTGGCGCCGAGCGCCAGGGTTAGTAAAATTCCGACGCGCGCCAGACGAGATTTCCAGAGAACATTCATGCGTAACAATCTTGGCGCGCGCGTTGTAAACTGCCAATCATAGTCTCGTGAGCACTCGTCCGTCGTCCGCGGGCGGATTAGCACAGCAATACCGAATATAGGAGGCGAAAGTGATCGTCGAACAAATCTGGACCGCAAACGCGTACCGCAATTTCAACTATTTGATCGTCTGCCCGGAGTCGGGCGAGGCGATGGCGATCGATCCGCTCGATCATGAAAAATGTCTCGCGGCGGCAAATAAGAATGGCTGGCAGGTCACGCAAATACTGAACACGCACGAACATGGCGATCACACCGGCGGCAACGATGCGATGGTTGCGGCGACCGGCGCGAAAATACTGGCGCATGCGAACGCAAAGGCCAAAATACCGAACATGGACCGCGGTCTCGGCGCGTGCGACGTCATCAAGGTCGGCAAGTCCGTCGAGCTGGAGTGTCTCGATACGCCGGGGCACACGATGGCGCATGTTTGCTTGATGTCGCGGACGGCGCAGCCGGCGCTGTTCTGCGGCGATACGCTGTTCAATGCCGGCGCCGGCAATTGCCACAACGGCGGCCATCCGAACGAGCTGTACCACACCTTCGCGACGCAACTGGCCAATCTGCCCGACACCACGCTGATCTATCCGGGCCACGACTACATGGTCAACAATCTGGAATTCACGCTGGATCGGGAACCCGATAACGAGAAAGCGAAGGCGCTGCTCGACGACGTGGGAGATCAGGATCCGAATGCCGCTTTGGTCTCGACCTTGGCGCTGGAGAAAGAGATCAACACGTTTTTCCGATTGCACAGCCCCACGGTGATTGCCCGGCTGCGCGAGGAATTTTCGGACCTGCCGGACGAGGTCGACCCGAAGACCGTATTTTTGAAGTTGCGCGAGTTGAGGAATAGCTGGTGAGCGACGTCAGACTGACCTTGGAAGAGGTCCGCGACACCGCGATGCGCGGCCTCACGAAGTCTGGAATATCCGATGCGAACGCCGCGGTAATTGCGGACGTCATGACCTCGGCGGAAAGGGACGGCTGCAAGTCGCACGGGTTGTTCCGGATGCCCGGATATTGCTCGAGCTCGCGCAGCGGCCGGGTCGACGGCAAGGTGACGCCGAGTTTGCACGACGACGCGCCGGGCGTGATCCGGGTCGACGGACATCACGGCTTTACGGCGCCGGCAATGGCCGCCGGCCGGCCGGTCTTGGCGAAGAAGGCGCGGTCGCAGGGCATCGCGGCGATGCCGATCCTGAACGCCTGTCACTTTGCCGCGCTTTGGTACGACGTCGACGCCTTGGCGGAAGACGGGCTCGTTGCCTTAGCTTTCGTCAATTCGAAGTCCTTCGTCGCGCCGGCCGGCGGTATCCGCAAGCTCTACGGCACCAATCCCATGGCGTTCGGATGGCCACGGGCGGGCAAGCCGCCGATGATTTTCGACCAAGCGTCGAGCGCTTCCGCGCGCGGCGAGATTCAGATCCATCTGCGCGACGGCCACGCCATCCCGGAAGGCTGGGCGATCGATCCCGAAGGCAATCCGACGACTGATCCGGAAGCCGGGCTGGCGGGCGCTCAGTTGCCGTTCGGCGGCCATAAGGGCGCTGCGATCGCGCTCATGGTCGAATTGCTGGCCGTCGGGTTGACGGGAGGCAAATTCGGCTTCGAATCGGCGCAGGACGAGAATACGGACGGCGGCCCGTCCGAAGGGGGCGAACTCCTGTTCGCCATCGATCCGGCGCGCTTCGGCGGCTCAGGCGACAGCGGTGCAGCCCTCGCGCATGCCGAGCTTCTGTTTGGCGCGATCCTGGAGGAGGAGGGCACGCGCCTGCCCTCCGACCGTCGTTACGAAGCGCGCAAGGTAACGCCATCGGAAGGCATCACGATTCCGGATTCGCTTTATAAGACGATACTGGAGTATTGCGAGGACTGACCTGCGCCGTTATTTCTTGGAGCAGACGAAGCGGCCAAACTCCTCGTAATTGTTCGAAGCGTATTGCGGCCGGGCTTCTTTGGCGCCGGCGGCGCAGAGTTTCGCGGAGACCGTCCGCGATGCATCCCGGAGCACGCGTTGACGGTCCAAGGGATCGGGGTCGCTTCGCGTCGTGTGCCGGATTCGCGCATGATAATCGTATCCGTCTTTCTCGTTGCCCAACACGCGCAAGGTTACGCGGTCGCCCTTTCCGGTGGTCACGTTATAGGTGGTCGATTTCGACCAATCCCTGCCGCCGGTTTCCTTGCCGTCGGCGGCGCATGCCGCCGCCAGCGGCAACAACGTTGCAAACACGATCTTCTGCCAGGTCTTCGTCATCATGAGAAAACGCCTTTTGTAGGTGCCCGCATATCGCTAACCCATTGTCGGTACTGGCGACTTGAGAAGGATGTGGGGATTGCAGGGCAAACCGGCAACCACGCAACAGCGCGCCTTGGTATAAACGAAGGTACCGACTAGTATCGCCACTCCCCAACGCTAAGCCAAATTCTCAAAAAATATCCGACAGGAGTAAGCCCCAGTATGGCGACGCATGCGAACGCGGCGCGGTTGGCCGTCGATATCGGTGGAACGTTCACGGACGTGGTCGTCGAGCACCTGGATCGCCGGACGACCGCCAAAGTCCTGACGACGAGTCAGGCGCCCGAAAGGGGCGTCTTGGAAGGCATCGCTCTGGCCTTGGAGCAGGCTGGATTGACGGTCGGCGACGTCGGTATTCTGATTCACGGCACCACGCTTGCGACCAATGCGATCATAGAGCGGAAAGGCGCGATCACGGCCCTCATCACGACGGAAGGGTTTCGCGACGTCCTCGATATCGCGTACGAAACACGCTACGACCAATATGACGTGTTCCTCGACAAGACCGCGCCGCTGGTGCCCCGCTATTTGCGCCTGACCGTTCCCGAGCGGTTGGCAGTGGACGGTGAGACGCTGAAATCTTTGGACGAGGATGCGGTTCGTGCCTTGTTGCCGGTACTCGAACGGGAAAACGTCGAAAGCGTTGCCGTCGGTTTTCTGCACGCCTATGCGGACGGCTCCCACGAAGAACGCGTTCGGGACATACTCGCGGAGGCGCGGCCCGATCTGGTGATAACCATTTCGTCCGAGGTATGTCCCGAGGTCCGCGAGTTCGAACGCTTTACGACAGCGACGGCCAACGCGTATGTCCAGCCCCTGATGTCGAAGTATCTGACCCGTCTCCAGTCGGCGCTGGACGGGCTCGGGTTCTCCGGCGCGTTCTTTCTCATGACGTCTGGGGGCGGTCTCACGACGTTGGAAACGGCGGTCCGGTTTCCAATCCGCCTGGTCGAGTCGGGACCGGCCGGCGGCGCTATTCTCGCGACCGGGATCGCCCAGGAATGCGGGGCCGATCAAGCGCTATCGTTCGATATGGGCGGCACGACCGCAAAAATTTGCCTGATCGAGAATTACACACCAGAAACCGGTAGAAGTTTCGAGGTTGCCCGCCAGGCACGGTTCCAAAAAGGAAGCGGCTTGCCGCTGCGTATCCCGGTGATCGAAATGGTCGAGATCGGCGCGGGCGGCGGGTCGATCGCTTCGGTCGACGCCATGCGGCAGATTACGGTCGGGCCGCAGAGCGCCGGCTCGGAGCCTGGGCCCGCTTGCTACAATCGCGGCGGCTTGGCGCCGACGGTTACCGACGGCGATGTCGCGCTGGGCCGTATCGATCCGGAATCCTTCGCCGGCGGCAAGGTAAAACTAAACACCGAAGCGGCTTTAGTGGCGCTTGACCGCGATGTCGGAAATCCGCTCGGCCTTGGCAGCGAGATGGCCGGTTACGGCGTTATAGAAATGGTCGACGAGAACATGGCCAACGCGGCCCGCGTCCATTCGATCGAGCGCGGCAAAATCATCGGCGACCATACCATCATCGCATTTGGCGGCGCCGCGCCGCTGCACGCCTCGCGGTTGGCCGAAAAGCTCGGTATCGAAAAAATCATCGTACCGACGAATGCGGGCGTTGGTTCGGCGGTCGGATTTTTGCGCGCGCCGATCGCTTATGAGGTCGTGCGCAGCCGGTATGTGACATTGCGCGATTTCGATGCCGCTCTCGCCAACGACATGCTGCATTCGATGCGCGAAGAAGCGCTCGGTGTCGTCCAGGCGGGTGCGGGCGATGCACCGCTCACGGAAAGCCGCATCGCCTTCATGCGTTATATGGGGCAGGGCCATGAAATCGTCGTGCCTCTGCCGAATAGGGATCTGACGGCAACGGACAGTGCGATGCTGAAAGAAACCTACGACCGCGAGTACGAAGTTCTTTACGGGCGAACGATCCCGGACGCCGATATCGAAATCCTGACATGGGCCATGACGGTCAGTACGGTGCCGGAATCCGCAACGGGGCTTGAAGCGGTTACAATGGTCAAAGGGTCGGAACCGGTTGGAATGCGCCATGTATTCGATCCCACCGGCGAGGTCGCCAAAGATGTTCCGCTTTACCGCCGCGAATCTCTCGATACGGGAGCCGTGATATCGGGGCCTGCTATCATTGCCGAGGATGAGACGTCGACATTCGTTTCCGCCCATTTCGACGCGACGATCAATAGTGCCGGCTATATCGTCCTTACGCGCAAGCGCGATTAAAGAAGCCTTAGTTATTTTCCACGACAATCGGTATCGCGAATCACAATCTCCTAGTGTTCCCGGACGCTTCGAAAGTATTGCGAGATTGTAGTTATCTCGTGCAACGGCAACTTATCGCGAACGCATGACCGGCATCGAATTTCAAGAAGCTCACGCGAACCTACGGCAGGAATTCATCGAGTCGAGCGGCGAGCGTATGGACCGGATCGATACGTTGATCGACACGATGTATCACGGCGCCGGTGATCGTTGTGCCGATTTAGCTGAATTTCAACGCGACATTCATAGTTTGAAGGGGACCGCCGGTACTTTCGGATTCGATTCGGTGATGCTGATCGCCCACCGGCTCGAGGATTTCGTCGAATCCGCGCCAGTGCTGAACAACGGACAGTTGCTCGATGTTCAAATTTATGTGGACCGCATTCGTGAAATACTCGAATCGGGGCGTAACGTTGGGGAAGGGTGCCTGGACAAGATCCTGCAATCGCTTCCTTCCAATGTTGCGACACCCGCGATATCGCAAGAATAGCGAACGGTTAGCCTCGTCGAACTGTTCAAAAAATTGTTGCACCCGCTGGCTTCGGATTTGACAATATCCGGCAGAGTATAGTCAATTTTCTGACGATGAATAGGGCAATTCGAGGGACCGGAGGGGGCCATCAATGATCATCAAAGATGTTAAAATCACATTGTTGCGGATGCCGTATCGCGAACAGCCGGCGCTGTCCGCGGGGTACGATAAGGACCGCGAGATTCTAGTGGTCGAGATCGAAACCGCTTCCGGCGTCGTTGGATTGGGGTACCAGCTTTATCTGCGCGAGGGTTTCCGGACGACGAAGGCGTGCCTCGAGGAGATGATGATCCCGCGAATCCTGGGCAAGGATGCCTCGTCCATCGAAGCGATTTGGCGTGACCTGTGGTCGGTTACGCTGGCCGACGGCCGGGGCGGTGCGCCGTTGTTGGCGCTCTCGGCTATCGATGTCGCGCTTTGGGATATCGTCGGGCAGAAAGCGGGGCTGCCGCTTCATCGTCTCTGGGGCCATTACCGAAGCGAAGTACCGATTTACGGCTCCGGCTGCTGGCGCGGGCTCGGCGGCGACGGCATGGCGGCAAAGGCGGAACGTTTCGTCAGTGAAGGTTACAAGGCGATCAAGATGCAGGTCGGGCACATCTGGACGGACGCGGAGGATGTCGCCAACGTACGCCAGATGCGCGATACCGTTGGGCCGGACATCGACATCATGGTCGACGTCAATATGGCCTGGACGGCGGACAGGGCGATCCTGATGGGCCGCAAGTTCGAAGAGTCCGAGATCTACTGGCTTGAGGAGCCCGTCGTTCCGGACGATTTTCATGGCTATTTCCGTATCGCCGATGCGCTCGACCTCCGGGTGGTCGGCGGCGAGAGCCACTTTACGCGTTACGACTTACGGCCCTTCTTCGAGCATCCGAATCTGCCGATCCTGCAGCCCGACGTCATACGGGGCGGATTGACCGACCTGCGCAAAACCGCGGCGATAGCGGACACATGGGGCCTGCAAATCGCACCGCATCTGTACCCCGAATTGATGATTCACGTGATGGCGTCGATCCCGAACGGATTGATCCTGGAAAACATGGAGTTCATGGACGATTTCTGGGTCGATTGGGCCGAGCCGGTGAACGGCATGATGACCGCACCGGAAACGCCGGGTCACGGGCTCAAGATAAAGCCCGAGATCATGACCGACTGTGCCGTGTAATACTAGCTCGCTTGGTCCGTCTCGATCGGCAGCGACTCGTCCTTCGCCCACTCGCTCATCGAATTGTCGTAGACGGCGATGTGCTCGTAGCCGAGTTGATGCAGCAGGAAGGCGTCCAGCGTCGCCGCGATGCCGCCGCCGCAATAGGTGATGATCCGGTTCTCCGGCGCGGCGCCGATTGACTTGAACCGTTCGGCGACCGTCCCGGCATCGAGAAACGTGTTTGTTTCGGGATCGAGCAACGAGGTGGCCGGGATATTGACACTGCCGGGGACGCGGCCCGGACGGCCGTAGCGGCCGCTCTCGCCGCTATGCAAATCGGGCGCGAGCGCGTTGATCGTGCAGACGCTGGTGTCGCCGATCGCAGCCGACACGGCGTCGCGACCGGCAAAGAGATCCGGTCTCGGCCGCGGCGTAAAGCTGGCCGTTGGAAAGGTCACGGGATCTGTCGAAACCTGCCGGCCTTCTGCGCGCCATTTCTGCCAGCCGCCGTTCAATAGGGCGGCGTTGTCGAAACCGAAAGCCCGCAACATCCACCAAATTCGAGTCGCCCATTGCGCGTTTGCGGTGCTGTAGAGGATCACACGCGTCCCGTCGCCGACGCCGTGCCGGGACATTGCGGCGGCGAATTGATCGGATGACGGGAAAGTGAAGCGATAGGGCGAGCCCGGGACGGACAGCTCGCCTTGCAAATCGAGAAAATCGGCGCCGGGAATATGGCCCGCCTCGTAGTCTTCGCGCCCGCTTTTGACGATGTAGGGAGCTTCCGATCCTTCTTCCGAATACAGCAAATGCGTGGTGCAATCGAAGATGCGTAACTCGGGGGTATCGAGATTGGCGGCTAACCAATCCGTTTCGACGATGGCGTCGGGATACCGGTATTTAGAGCCCGATTGGGAATATTTTGTTGTTTTCATGGCCTTTGTTTACTCGCTGGTTAGGAAGGGTTCGCGCCGCGATGCTGGAGCATCGCAAGCGGGCGCTGACGCGGTCCCGCGATTAAACAAAGGCCACCCGGAGGGTTGGCGCCTGTCGGCCGGCTGGTGCGTCGCGGCCCTTGGCCGATGCCCGGCATCGCCCGGCGCGCCGCTCCTGCCATCCGACTCGACAATCGCCAATGAAAACAGCAGCATACTCCCAAACGTGCTCTCCGGGTTATCACTCATTTTCAGCCTCTATACCATTGAATAGATAGAGTCATTCTCCGCCAAGCTTCCCAACGGATAGACGCGATTGACGTGCCCCATCTTGCGGCCGGTCCGCGCTTCGTCTTTACCGTAAAGATGCAAACACGCGTCCGGCTCTTGCAGAATACTTCGCCATTCCTTTACGCCGCCGCCGATCAAGTTGGTCATCACAGTGTCCGCGGTTCGCACCGTCGATCCGAGCGGCTGTCCGCAGATAGCCCGGACGAATTGCTCGAACTGCGACGTTGCACATCCATCCATCGTCCAATGCCCCGAATTGTGCGGGCGCGGGGCGATTTCGTTGACCAAGAGCCTATCCTCGCGCGTTACGAACAGCTCGACGGCTAAAAGTCCGACCAGTTCCAGGGCGGCGGCGATATCCCGTGCTATTGCGCGCGCATCCTGTGCCAGCGTATCCGAAATTCGAGCGGGGGCAATCGAGGTGTCCAGAATATGATTCCTGTGGCGGTTTTCGGTCGGGTCGAATGCCGCGGTCGAACCATCGCGGCCGCGGGCAATGATGACCGAAATCTCCATTTTGAAATCGATCCATTTTTCCAGGACGCCGCGATTCGCCCCCATTTCCCGGTATGCTGCGGCAACATCCGTATCCGGTGAAATGAGGACCTGCCCCTTGCCGTCGTATCCGAGGCGTGCGGTTTTAAGGACCGCAGGGGCGCCTATAGCCGCGACGGCGGATGCGAGCGCAACAGGGTCGTCGGCTTTCAAAAACGGTGCGGTCGGAATATCGATCCCGCGTAGAAAATTTTTCTCGACCAAGCGATCCTGCGCGGCGGCCAGCGCCTTCGGTCCAGGATGTACCGGTATTTTGTCTAAGAGGAACTCGACCGATGAAACCGGTACGTTTTCGAACTCGAACGTTGCGACATCGACGGCGGCGGCAAATCGCGTGAGCGCCTCCAAATCGTCGTAGTCCGCTACGGATTCAGCCGCGGCGACCTGCGCGGCCGGGCCACCGGATACGGGTGAGAATATATGGCACCGGTAACCAAGCCGGGCAGCGGCAAGCGCCGTCATCCGTCCCAACTGTCCGCCACCGAGAATGCCGATTACGCTTCCCGGTCCGAAGCTACTCATCAGAGGGCGATTCGGCGATTCCGCCGGTTTGCTTCGCGCGCCAGTCGTCCAGATTAGTCCGGACCGACTCATCGTTTAGCGCGATGACGGCCACGGCGAGCAAGGCGGCATTGATCGCCCCGTCGCGGCCGATCGCGAGCGTCCCGACCGGAATACCGCCGGGCATCTGTACGATCGATAGCAAGCTGTCCATGCCGCTCAATGCTTTGCTTTCAATTGGTACGCCGAAGACGGGAAGGGCGGTCATTGCCGCCGTCATACCCGGCAGGTGCGCGGCGCCGCCGGCCCCGGCAATAATAACGCGCAACCCGCGTTCCCTGGCGGTATCAGCGTATTCTGCAAGTCTTTTGGGGGTCCGGTGCGCGGACACGATCCGGGTCTCGTGCGGCACGCCGAGTTGAGCCAGCGTATCGGCGGCGTGGCGCATGGTTTCCCAATCCGATTGGCTGCCCATGATTATGCCCACGACAGGCGCTTCGGCCATGTGATCGTCGCCTTGTTAACCTGCGCCCGAGGGCGCTGAAACGTGGCAGTATAGGAATCAGCATAAGTGGTGCAAGCCGAACAATCGGCTGCAAGGCGTCTTCGTTCGCTTTCTCGGCTGATTTTCAGTATCGTACAAGTGGTTTCAAAGGCTGGCGTTGCTATTCGATGAAGGTTGAAGAACCGCCGCCCATACAGGCGCCTCGACAGGTCGGGACGGAGCAGTCCGTGCCGCCTGCGGACGCGACCGGTGGATCGCGCGATGATCGTCGCGCAAAGCCCGACGAGCGCGAAGTCAGCCAGGAACTTAAGGACGTCGCCGCCGTCCACGGCGTGGAAGAAGACGATCTTACGCCCAATATCAGAGGCGCGATGGTCGGCTTGATTGCCGAGATGGCCTCCTTGCGGGAAGCGCTCGAGCAAAACCGCAACCGGTTGGAATACCTAACGGCGCTGGCGGACCAGGATCCGGTTTCCCTCGTATTCAATCGCCGGGCCTTCGTGCGCGAGCTTTCGTGTGCGTTGATGATAGCGCGGCGGCGGCATACCGTCAGCAGCCTCGTTTTCGTCGAGATCGAAAATTTGAAATCCGTCAATTCCCGATTGGGTCTCGCCGCGGGCGACGCCGCGATTGAGCACGTCGCCGGAATCATCCAGACTCAAATTCCCGAAGGCAACGTCATTGGCCGCATCGGGGGGGCGGAATTCGGCGTCGTTCTGATTGGCGAACCGGAGGAATTGGCGCGCGATAGAGCGCAAGCGCTTTCGGACGCCGTAACCGAACGGCCGATGGTCTGGCAGAGCACGGACGTGCCCTTATCCCTGATCTGGGGCACGCATTTTCTACAGGACGGCGAGGATGCCGGCGATGCGATGAATGCCGCAGATCGCCGTATGCGAGTTCTCGACGTTTAACCGTCCGGCCGAGAAGCGCCAACCCCTCCGGGTGGCCTTTGTTTCATCGCTGGACCGCGTCAGCGCCCGCTAGCGATGCCGCCGGCATCACGGCGCGAACCCCTCTTATCCAGCGAAGAAAAAAAGACCACGAAAAACAGCAGCACAATCCCAAACGGGCTCTTAGAGTCTGGCTCGTAATATGTTGCTGTTTTCATTGGCGATTGTCGAGTTGGATGGCAGGAGCGGCCCGCCGGGCGATGCCGGGCATCGGCCAAGGGCCGCGACGCACCAGCCGGTCGAGAAGCGCCAACCCTTTGGGTGGCCTTTGTTTAATCGCTGGACCGCGTCAGCGCCCGCTTGCGATGCCGCCCGCATCGCGGCGCGAATCCTTCCTAACCAGCGAGTAAACAAAAGCCGTGAAAACAACAACATGTTACGAGCCGAGCTCTAAGCGATGATGTCGGGATTCAGTTCGTCTTGCAGGCGCGCAATCGAATCCTTCAGCCCAAGTTTCCGCTTCTTGAGACGCTGTAGTTGCAGTTGGTCGAAGGGCACTTTTTCCGTCAGACGTGCGATGACGTCGTCAAGATCGCGATGCTCGATGCGCAATTCTTCCAGCAAACGCCTCAGTTCTTCCTTATCGTCCATGGCGTTGTTGGCCTTAGAGCCCGTTAGGGAATACCGATGCGGATTATTTTAGCAGATTTACCGCTTACTGCCATCTTGCGATGTCGGCACGCGCTCGTCATGTTTGCGGACGAGGAGGCATTGAATGAACGACAGCAAGCGTATTGGAATTCTGACCAGCGGCGGCGATTGCGCCGGTTTGAACACGGTTCTGAGAGCCGTCGTGCATCACGCTTCAGGACTGGGGTGGACCGTATTGGGACTCGAGCACGGAACGCACGGCCTCTTGGAATCGCCGCCACAAGCCAAACCTCTCGAGTTGCGGGATTTCGACGGCACCATCATGCGGCGGGGCGGCACGATTCTGGGCAGTAGCAATTTCGGTAACCCGTTCGCCTACCCGCAACTCGATGGCAAAGAAACCGACCGGTCGGACGAGGTTATAGCCGGATACCGGGCGCTCAATTTGGATGCAATGATCGGGATCGGCGGCGACGGGAGTTTAAAAATTCTTAACCGGCTCGCCCAAAAAGGCGGATTGAACATCGTCTGCATACCGAAGACGATCGACAACGATGTAGGTACGACGGAGGTATCGATCGGTTACGATACCGCCGTGCAGGTCGCGACCGACGCGCTCGACAATCTGCAGCCGACCGCCGCCAGTCACGACCGGGTCATGATCCTCGAAGTCATGGGGCGCGACGCGGGACATATCGCGCTGGTGGCCGGGATCGCGGGTGGCGCGGACGTTATTCTCATCCCGGAAATTCCGTATCGCATCGAGCACGTGGTGCGAAAAATCAAAGACCTGCAAGCCGCCGGTCGACGGTTCGCCCTTGTCGTCGTGGCGGAGGCGGTGCCGAATGAGGCGGGCAACAAAATCGTTCAGAAATATGCCGGCGGCCGGTCGGCCTATGGCGGCATCGGGCATCTCCTGGGCGTCCGGCTCGCCGAAACGACCCACGCCGAAGTGCGCGTCACCGTCTTGGGCCATGTCCAGCGCGGCGCGGCGCCCGATGCCCGCGACCGCCTGATGGCGAGCGTGTTCGGCGTTCACGCCGTCGACCTAATCGCACAGGGCAAGTTCGGCCGGATGGTCGCCTGGCGCGACCGCCAGGTCGTCGACCTTCCCATCGACGAAGCGGTAGCCGAACCCGCTTTGGTCGATCTCGACGGCCCCGTCGTGCGTACGGCGCGCGGGCTCGGTATCTGCCTCGGCGACGCCTGACGATGGCGACGGAAAACCCGTTCTGGGACTATTCGGTCAGGGTCTATTCGCGCAAAGGGGCTGCGCCGGCCTGCCTTCGTTTGCAGGACGGCGTTGGCGCCGACGTCAACGTGCTGCTGTATTGTTGCTGGGTCGCACACCGGGGCGGCGTTGTCTTCGACGATGGCGCGATGAAGCGTGTTCTGGCGCGCGTGGCGCCATGGAAATCATCGGTTGTCGAACCGCTGCGAACGTTACGCCGGACCTTAAAATCGGAGACGTTCGATGGCTTCGATCCGGATGTACAGGATCGCTTTCGGACCGACATAAAGCGTGCCGAACTCCACTCCGAACGCTTACAGCAAGATGCGCTGCTGGCCTTTATGGATATTTCTGACAATTCACCCTTATCGAACGACAGGGGACAGCAAGGCGCGGTCAAAAATATCAATCGGTATCTGGAAACTCTGGACGCCCGGATTGACGATGCGGTCGATGATGACGTCAGGCTTGTCGTCGATGCCGCATTCTCCCTACCGCCCATTGATGAAACTTAACCGTTTTTAGGGATCGTTTTGGCGGCTTGACGGGTCATGTCGATGAACCGCCGCACCGCGGCTGCATTCTCGACCCGCCTGCAGGCGAGGTTGATGGGCGCGCGCAGAGGCGGATCCGCGCGCACTCGCCGATAAGCGATACCCTCCATCTGGAGTCTTTGGAGCGACTCCGGCACGAGTGACACGCCGAGACCGGCGGCGACCAGATTCAAGGTCGATGTAATGCGCGGCGCTTCCTGCGCGACATTCGGCGCAAATTTGGCGCTGCTGCACGCCGCCAGGATCGCGTCGTGCAAGCCGGGACCCATATGGCGCCGGTAAAGAATGAAAGGCTCGGCCGCGAGCCTGTGAAGTTCTATTGGCGACGAAACGCCGTTTCCCCCTGAGACTGCCAGCGCGTGCCCCGCCGGCAAGGCAACGACCATGTCTTCGATGAGTACGGGATGCACGGTGATGCCGGTGTCGTCGGCGACCGGCGACCGTATGAAGGCCGCATCGATCGTCTCGTCCCGCAGCCCCTGCACTAGACTGCCGGTTCCGCTTTCCTCGAGGCGCATCGATATGCGCGGCGCGGATTCCCGAAACGTGCGGAACAGGCGCGGCACGATCGGGTGAAACGGCGCGGAGCTCGTGAATCCGACAACGATGCTGCCTTGTTCTCCGCGTGCGGTGCGTTGCGTCGTTGCGCGGGCGTGCTCGACGTGACGCAGTATCTGCCGCGCCTCGGTGAGCAAGGCTTCGCCGGCATCGGTCAGCGCCACGCCGCGCGGCAGGCGCCGGAACAGCTGTACGTCGAGTTCCGTTTCCAGCGCGCGAATTTGCTGGCTGAGCGGGGGTTGCCGAATTCCGATTTTCTCGGCGGCGCGCGTTATATGGCCTTCCTCGGCCACGGCGACGAAGTACCGTAAATGTCTGAGCTCCATATGATATATATAAAACATATCGATATTGATAAAAACATATATTAGAAGTCTGATGAATCCGCGCCTATGTTCGCTCCGCTCCCGGCGAAAGGCCGGTGGTAAAAAACCGAACGGAGGGAAGTATGGACATTACACCGAAGGACGTCGCCGCCCTCTATGCGCGGATGGCCGAGAATATCAAGGCCGTACGCAACAGGCTTGCGCGGCCACTTACGCTTTCCGAAAAACTTTTGTTCGGTCATCTCGACGACCCGCAAAGCCAGGATTTGGAAATCGGCAGGAGCCAATTGTCGCTGCGGCCGGACCGTGTCGCATTCCAGGACGTTCTGGGTCAAACCGGTATGCTGCAGTTCATCCAGACCGGCCTCGAACGGGTTGCCGTCCCGACGACCATACACTGTGACCATCTCATTCAGGCGCGGGTGAGCGGCGATGCGGATCTGCGGGAGTCGATCGCCGAAAACCAGGAAGTACACGATTTTCTGCGTTCGGCGGCGGCGAAGTTCGGCGCGGGCTTTTGGGAACCCGGCGCGGGAATAATCCATCAGGTGATCTTGGAGAATTACGCCTTCCCCGGGGCGTTGATCCTGGGAACCGATTCGCACACGCCCAATGGCGGCGGACTCGGTGCCTGCGCGGTCGGCGTCGGGGGCGCCGACGCGGTGGAAAGCATTGCCGGTATGCCGTGGGAGGTCCTCTACCCCAGGCGCATCGCTGTGTACCTGACGGGCGAACTGAGCGGCTGGACCGCTCCGAAGGATGTAATCCTCTACGTTGCGGGTGCGTTGGGCGTTGCCGGCGGCACGAACGCCATCGTCGAATATGTCGGGCCTGGCGCCGCATCGATCAGCGCGACCGGAAAGGCGACGATCACCAATATGGGCGCTGAGCTGGGCGCCACCACGTCCGTTTTCGGATATGACGTGCGCATGGCGCGTTACCTCGCGGCAACGGAACGCGCGGAACTCGTTTCATTGTGCGATGCGAATAGCGCGGTGTTGCAGCCTGACGCGGCGGTTGTCGCGGATCCCGAAGCCTATTACGACGAGGTCGTGCGGATCGATTTGTCCACGCTAGAGCCGCACGTCGTCGGTCCGCATTCGCCGGATCGGGCGCGTCCGATTTCCGCGCTCGCCGCCGAGGTCGCCGATCCGGACAACGGCTTCGTCGACGCGGTGTCGTCGGCACTGATCGGCAGTTGCACGAATTCTTCCTATGAGGATATGAGCCATGCCGCCGATGTGGCCGAGCAAGCCAGAGCGCACGGGCTGGCCGCCGCCATACCATTCCTCGTGACGCCGGGCTCCGAACGGGTCCGAGCAACCGTCGAGCGCGACGGACAGTTGGCGGCGTTCAACGCCATCGACGGCACGGTACTCGCGAATGCCTGTGGACCCTGTATCGGCCAATGGCGACGCGGCGGACCGAAGAAGCCGAACACGATTCTGACCTCCTACAACAGAAATTTTCCGAGCCGGAACGACGGTCGTCCCGAAACGATGAACTTCATTGCCAGCCCCGAAATCGTGGCCGCGTTCGCGCTCGCGGGACGGCTGTCGTTCAATCCTCTGGTCGATACGCTTGAAGACGCCGACGGCAAGGAGTTCCGGTTCGCGCCGCCGAAACCGGCGCCGGAGGCACCGGAAGCCGGTTTCGTGACCGGGGAAAACCGTTACACCGCGCCGCCGGCGAGTGGACGCGACGTCGTTCTCGAGGTCGACCCGCAAAGCCAGCGCTTGCAGTTGCTCGTCCCGTGGGACGTTTGGGACGGCAGCGATTTCATGGCGATGCCGGTACTCGCGAAAACGAAGGGCAAAACGACAACGGACCATATTTCGCCCGCGGGACCATGGCTCTTGCTGCGCGGCCATCTCGACCGTTTTAGCGACAACCTGCTGATGGGCGCGGTTAACGCGTTCACCGATGCGCGCGGCAAGGGCTGCAATGCCATGACCGGCGAAACGGACCAGATGTTCTCCAGGGTTGCCCGGGACTACAAAGTCAAGGGTGAGAAATGGGTCATCGTCGGCGATGCGAACTACGGTGAGGGGAGCAGCCGCGAGCACGCCGCTCTGTCGCCCCGTCTGCTCGGCGGCGTCGCCGTCATCGCACGAAGTTTCGCGCGCATCCACGAGACCAACCTGAAGAAGCAGGGGCTGTTGGCCCTGACCTTTGCGGACCCGGCGGACTATGACCGAATTCTGGAAGACGACCGGATTAACCTGACTGGCTTGGCAAACCTGTCACCGAGCGCGCCCGTAACCTGCAAAATAGCGCATGCCGATGGCACCGTTGAAACGATTTCATTGCGCCATTCCTACAGCGAAACACAACTTCAATGGTTCCGTAGGGGATCCGCGCTCAACGTGTTGCGATCGCGTTAGTCGGATTTCTTCCGGCGCACGGCGCGCAACGGTTTGCCGCCGTCGGCCGCGGGTTCGCCCCAACGGCGGACTTTGCCGGTGTCCAGGCCGAACAGATCCAGTATGCGGCCGACAGAGTGATCGATGACGTCGTCGATCGTCTCCGGTTTCGCATACAGCGCCGGCAGCGGCGGGGCGATAATCGCGCCCATTTCCGACAGCGCCGTCATCGTCCGCAGGTGACCTGTATGCAGCGGCGTTTCCCGGACCATCAGGACCAGCCGGCGGCGTTCCTTCAGGACGACGTCGGCGGCCCGCGTCAGCAAGGTTGCCGTAACGCCGGTCGCAATTTCCGACATCGAGCGGATGGAGCAGGGCGCAACGACCATGCCCAGCGTTTTGAACGAACCGCTCGAAATCGCCGCGCCTATATCCGCTTCCGGATAGACAATGTCTGCCAGCTCGCGCACGGCCGCCATTTTCATGTCGGTTTCGTAGGCGAAAGTCACTTCGGCGGCTTTGCTGATAACCAGATGGGTCTCGACAGGCATGGCTTGAAGTGTCTCGAGCAGGCGCATTCCGTAGATCACGCCTGACGCACCGCTGATGCCAACAATAAGGCGTTGCACGTCGCTCATATCGTCCTCGAATGCGCGCCAATCCGACCCTACAGCAACGTGCTGACAGGGGCGCGAAATGGCGCTACCATGACTGTCCACGTGTGATTGTTGCGGGCGGGAGAGTAAAGACCCGGCTGCAACGCAGCAAGGGAGATCAGTATGGCAGAAATGGACAGTGCGGAAGACGTACACACCAAAGTGTCGACCACTGACCGTATCGAGGTCCTGAAACAAAAACATGCATCGCTGGAAGTCGCGCTCGAAGACGAAAACAATCGTCCAATGCCGAATTCTTCCGTGGTTGCCAAATTGAAACGCGAAAAACTCGCAATCAAAGACGAACTCCAACGGCTCGATTCGGCCTGACGTTCGTCTAAAGTTTGCCCGGCTCGTTGCTATAGGGCCGGATGGCGTAAAATCGACCCGACCGACATGGCCGGTTAGCAGTTTCTTTATTTTCATCCCGGCCGAAGAGATCCCAACATGATAAGCGTAGACGAAGCTATTGCGGGCCGCCGTTCGGTGCGCGCGTATCTCCCCGACCCGGTTTCGAAGGAAACCGTCGAGCACATCCTCGCCACCGCCAGCCGGGCGCCGAGCGGCACCAACACGCAGCCCTGGCGGGTCCATGTCTTGTTCGGCCAAGCGCGCCAGCGTCTGATCGATGCGGTTCTCGACGCGTTCAAGAACGAACCCGGCGCGCACGATCACGAGCGGCTGTATTACATGACGGAATGGCGCGAACCCTATACCGCGCGGCGGCGCAAAGTCGGCTGGGACATGTATGGGCTGATCGGAATCACCCAGGAGAACCGGGAAGGCATGCGCGAGCAAATGGCGCGGAACTACAGGTTTTTCGATGCGCCGGTCGGGCTGATGTTCACGATCGACCAGGACATGCATTTGGGCAGCTGGCTGGACTGCGGGATGTTCATCGAGAACGTCATGCTCGCCGCGCGAGGACAGCGGCTGGAGACTTGCCCACAGGCCGCTTTTGCCAATTATCACAAAGTCGTACGGAATGTTCTTGGCCTTCCGGATTCACAAGCGGTCATTTGCGGTATGTCGCTCGGCAAGGAAGACAAAAGCGCGGTAATCAACGACCTTGTCACGGTCCGCGAGCCGGTCGGGACATTCACGACGTTTCATGGCGAATAGGCCTCGTTTATTCGCTCGCCGTTAAATTTCGAGCGTCCTTTCGCGAAGTACGAATTTTTGCACTTTTCCAGTCGATGTCTTGGGTAGGTCGGTAAAAACGACATGCTTCGGCGCTTTGAAATGCGCCATATTGTCCCGGCAGTACGCAATGATTTCCTCGGCCGAGACGGAGACGTCGACGTGCAGGGTTACGAACGCGCACGGCACTTCGCCCCAATAATCGTCCTGCTTCGCGACAACCGCCGCTTCCAATATGGCCGGATGGCGGTACAGCACGCTTTCCACCTCGATTGTCGAAATATTCTCGCCGCCCGATATGATGATGTCTTTCGAGCGGTCTTTTAGTTCGACATAGCTGTCCGCATGCCAGACGCCGAGGTCCCCGGTATGAAACCAGCCGCCGGCGAATGCTTCATCCGTTGAGACTGGGTTCTTGAGATAGCCTTTCATCACGATATTGCCGCGCATGAAGACTTCGCCCATCGTCTTGCCATCTTTCGGGACCGGCTCGCCGGAGTTCGCATCTGCGACGATGATCTCCTCGAGCACCGGGTAGGCGACGCCCTGCCGCGACTTGATCCGCGCACGTTCTTCGATCGTTTCGTCGTCCCATTCCTCGTGCCAGGCACACACGACCGCGGGCCCATAGACTTCCGTCAGGCCGTACACGTGGGTGACATCGAATCCATCTTGCTCCATGGCTCGAAGGACAGATGCCGGCGGCGGCGCGGCCGCGGTCATGACCGAAATACGATGGGGCAGAAGGCGGCGCTCCATTTCCGTTGCGTTAACCAGCATGTTAAGCACGACCGGCGCACCGCAAAAATGTGTCACGCTGCGCTCGGCGATCGCGTCGAAGATGGCGCCAGCTTCGACTTTGCGCAGGCAGACGCTGGTTCCGCCGATGGCGGCGAGCGTCCACGGGAAGCACCAACCATCGCAATGGAACATCGGCAACGTCCAGAGATAGGTCGGCCTCTGCGGCAGGTTCCACGTCATGATATTGCCCAGCGCCAGCAGATAAGCGCCGCGATGGTGGTAGACCACACCTTTCGGGTTGCCGGTGGTGCCGGACGTATAGCAAAGCGATATGGCGTCCCACTCGTCGGCCGGCAGCGTCCACCGGGCGCCCGGGTCGCCGGATTCCAGAAAGGCTTCGTACTCGATCCTACCCAAGCGTTTGCCGTCCGGGACCGCCGCGTCGGCGATATCGATCACGATCGGCGGGTTATCGAGTTGCGCCAGGGCCGCTTGGATGCCCGGTGCGAATTCCGTATCCGCGAACAGGACCTTGGCCTCGGCATGCTGCAGGATATACGCGATCGTATCGGCATCCAGGCGCGTGTTGAGCGGGTTAAGCACCGCGCCCGCCATCGGGATGCCGAAATGGGCGTCGAACAATGCCGGCACGTTGGACGCCATGATCGAGACGGTATCGTTCTTGCCGATTCCGATCTTCTGCAGCGCGCTCGCCAGACAACGCGCGCGTCGGTAGGCGGCGGTCCAGTCATGGGTGATATCGCCGTGCACGACAGCGGGTTGGTTCGGATAAACCGTCGCCGCTCGACGGATGAAGCTCAAGGGACTGAGCGGCGTGTAGTTCGCCGCAGTCGCGTCGAAATCCTGCATGCAGGTCCCTCGCAAATTGCTCTTTATCAATATTCGCTTACGGCAAAGGGCCGCATGGGGTCAATGCGGCTTTGCTTGCCGCGCCATCGCCGTATAATCGGACTTAAAGATCTTAAAACCGATGAGGGGGCTGCCATGGCTGGCCAGTTCGATGAAATCTATCGGCGATCGCTTGCCGACCCGCAAGGTTTTTGGACGGAGGCCGCGGCCGGTATCGACTGGTCCAAACCGTGGGATGCGGTGTTGGACGGTTCCAATTCGCCGTTCAACAAATGGTTTCCCGGGGCGGAGTGCAACACGTGCTACAACGCGGTCGACCGCCATGTCGAGGCCGGTCACGGCGACCGGTTAGCGATAATCTACGACAGCCCGATTACGGGTAAGCAGCGCAAGATCACCTACAGCGATTTGCAGGACAAGGTCGCGCGTTTCGCCGGCGCATTGCGCGGACTGGGAATTGGGAAGGGCGACCGGGTCATCATCTATATGCCGATGGTGCCGCAAACGGCCGTTGCGATGCTCGCCTGCGCGCGGCTCGGCGCAATCCATTCCGTCGTCTTCGGCGGATTTGCGCCGAACGAGCTGGCGACACGGATAACAGACTCTAAACCGAAGGCCATCATCGCCGCGTCCTGCGGTATCGAGCCGGGCCGCATTATCGACTATATGCCGATGGTCGAGGAAGCCTTGTCAATATCGCCGCATGAAGTATCGAGCGTTGTCGTATTGCAGCGCGACGAAAGCCTGGCCGCGTTGACGCCCGGCCGCGACCACGACTGGAAAGATTTGATGGACGCGGCGGCACCTGCGGAATGTGTCCCAGTGGCCGCGACCGACCCGCTGTACATCCTGTACACGTCGGGTACGACCGGCAAGCCTAAAGGCGTCGTCCGCGACAATGGCGGCCATATGGTGGCGCTGAAATGGTCGATGAACAACATTTACGACACCAGTCCCGGAGAGGTGTATTGGGCGGCCTCCGACGTCGGATGGGTCGTTGGGCATTCCTATATCGTCTACGCGCCGCTGTTGCATGGTTGCACAACGGTTCTGTTCGAAGGCAAGCCGGTGGGGACGCCGGACGCCGGTGTGTTCTGGCGCGTCATTGCCGAGCACAAGGTATCGACATTGTTCACCGCGCCAACGGCGTTCCGTGCGATCAAGCGCGAGGATCCCGACGGCAAGCTGCTGGAAGATTACGATATCAGCTCCCTGCGGACGCTATACCTTGCCGGCGAGCGACTCGATCCCGATACGTTGAGCTGGGCCGAAGAACATTTGAAAATTCCGGTGATCGATCACTGGTGGCAAACCGAAACCGGCTGGCCGATCGCCGCAAACTGCACGGGAATCGAAAAACTGCCGGTCAAGCCGGGCTCGCCGACACGCGCGGTTCCCGGTTATGAGGTTCGGGTTCTCAATCCCAAAGGCACCGAAGTGCAGCGCGGCGAAATGGGTGCGATTTGCATCAAACTGCCGATGCCGCCGAGTTGCCTGCCGACTCTGTGGAATGCCGACGATCGCTTCGTCGAGTCCTACATGGCCGATTTTCCCGGTTTCTACGAGACCGGGGATGCCGGATTTATGGACGAGGACGGCTACATTTACGTCATGGCGCGGACAGACGACATCATCAACGTTGCCGGACACCGTCTTTCGACCGGTGCGATGGAGGAGGTTCTCGCCGATCACCGCGACGTCGCAGAATGCGCCGTTGTCGGTGTTGCGGACGCGCTGAAAGGCCAGCTGCCGCTCGGTTTTCTCGTACTGAACGCTGGCGTCAATACGGAAAGGGAAGCCATCGTCAGCGACGTCATCGGCATGGTCCGCGAACGTATCGGCCCGGTTGCGGCGTTCAAATCGGCTGTCGTCGTAGAACGTTTGCCGAAAACCCGGTCCGGCAAGATCTTGCGCAGCACCATGGCGAGCATCGCCGACGGCAAGGAATATCGCCACCCGGCGACGATAGACGATCCGGCAATCTTGCCTGAAATCGAAGTGGCCTTGCAGACGATCGGTTACGCCAAAAAGTAGGGTATGCGGCGGGCCAGCCCGGCACTTCTATTCATTGCGACGCGGATCGCCGGGCACGACATATCGCGGGTCCAATGGATACTCTTCCATCGGCGAGGATTGTATTCCCTCGATCGCCTCGCGATCCTTAAGATAAGCCCATGCGGTTTGTGTCAGATTTCCGGATTCGGTTTCGACTTCTATCTCGCGACGCTTGTAGCCGTTCGGCAAATGGACGCTTTCGAATGAGTCCAAAAAATCAAGTCGCTCGGCGGTGACGCGAAATAAGTCGCCGAAGACGCGATGGCCGCTGCCTTGTTCGTCGATAAAATAAGGCGTGAACCACCGGCCGCCGATGACGAGCGGAAAGGCATCTACCGATCGGGCACGGCAAATAAATTGGGCATCCACCATTCCGACTTCGTAATTTGGAAAGCCTCTTTTGAGAGTTCCGTATACGAAGACTTCGTACATTGGCTCGCGGGAATTCTCTTACGTAGCGAACGCGTTCGAATTTAACCTATGCGTTTCCCGGCTTACCCGTCGGCCAAATATCCGCAAGGGTGCCAGCGGCGCCTTCTTCCTCCTTCGGTTCTTCCGGCTCTGCCGGCTGTTTTTTAAATAGCGCTTCCGCGGCAGCCACCGGGTCGGCAACACGCTTGGCCGGAGCCGGTGGTCCGGAATCGACGGGCGGCGGTTTCTGTTCCGGCGGTGCCGATTTGAGTGCCGGCACGATCTCCGGTTTGGTCGCTTCCGGAACTTCTTCGCCAGCCTCCGTATCCTTCGGTTTCCGTTTCTCAGCCCGCCTTACCGCAAGAACGACAGCGTCATGTAACTCCTGATGCGAGCAGAGCCCAACTTCGACCGGGCTGCGAGGTTGCAAATTCGAGGAATTCCAATGCGTCCGATCGCGGACCGCGTTGATAGTCGGTTTTGTCGTACCGATAAGTCGTCCGATTTGCGCATCGCTAAGATCCAGTTGATTTCGCAGCAACCATGCGATCGCATCCGGCTTGTCCGCGCGCTTGGAAACCGGCGTATATCGCGGGCCTTTTTGGCGCGCGACCGGCTGCGGTATATCGGACTTTGCAATTTTCAGTTGCTCGACCGGATCGGCTTCGCAACGCAGAATTTCTTCTTTAGTCAATTGCCCATTAGTAACGGGATCCAATCCGACAATACCGACTGCGACTTCGTCATCCGCGATGGCCTGCACTTCGAGCTCATGCAAGTTGCATAATTTGCCGATCTGGAAAAAGGTCAGCGTCGTATTGTCAACGAGCCAAACAGCGGTCGCTTTTGGCATAAGAAGTAGTGACATGGCTTGTCCTTGGACAATCTGGCCGATTTGACGGTCTTGCAATCAAATCGACGGAAATTTGATGGGGATATTTAGAGCTAAACGCTCTAGAGCTAACCTATATATACCTGCGCAATTAAAACAGCAATTAGCTCGTTATTCTGCCGTCGGCGCTATCTTCAGGATAATCTTTCCCATATGCGCACTGGATTCCATGAGCGTGTGCGCCTTAGCGGCATCGCTAAGAGCGAAAGTTTCGTAGATGACCGGTTTAATTTTACCGCCGTCCAGCAAGGGCCACACTTTTTCCCGTAATTCCCGCGCGATAGCCGATTTCGCAGCGTCGGATTGCGGGCGCAACGTCGAGCCGGTAATCGTCTGTCGTCGCATCATCATGCGAACGAAATCGACATTCGCCTTCGATCCGCCGAGGAATGCAATCATCACCAACCGGCCTTCGAAACCAAGCGCATTTATGTTCGCCTGAATATAGTCGCCGCCAACCATGTCGAGAATGACGTCGATACCGTCGCGTCCGACGATTTCCTTGACGACGGCGGGCCAATCTTCGGTCCTGTAATTGATCGCCCGCTCTGCACCGAGCGACTCGCAAAATCGGCACTTTTCGTCGCTACCGGCCGTGGTTAAAACTCGTGCGCCGAATTCCTGCGCCAGCTGGATCGCGGTCGTGCCGATACCGCTGGAACCGCCATGGACGAGAAACGTCTCGCCATCGCTCAAACGTCCGCGTTGAAAGACGTTGTGCCACACGGTGTAGAAGGTCTCCGGCAGGGCCGCTGCTTGAATCGCATCAAAGCCGTTCGGAAAGGGTAGGCAGTGTGCCGCCGGCGTCACGCAATATTCCGCGTAACCGCCGCCTGGTGTGAGCGCGCAAACATTGACGCCAATGGAAAGGGCGTCGACGTTCGATCCACATGCCGCAACGGTACCGGCCACTTCGAGTCCAAGAAGGTCCGTTGCACCCGGCGGGGGTGGATAGCTACCCGACCGTTGCAGCGCATCGGGGCGATTCACGCCGGCCGCCGCTACCTTAATCAGAACCTGATCCGCTGACGGTTCGGGAACCGGTCTGCTTCCCGGAACCAGCACATCCGGTGCGCCGGATTCCGCGATTTCGACGACCGTCATGGATTCGGGCAACGGCATGAAGCGACTCCTTGCGAGGCGAACGGAATGGGCGTATGTCGAGGATTGAGCTTGCCTGTCTAATCCGATGCCAGCACAGTTGCAAGCCGTGCCGAACGCGCGCGGGAGACAAATGTGGAAGAGGACGATCTCGAACCGAGAACCCTACGACCGAAACCGTTGGATCTCGACTCCCAGTCGATTGAGGCCCTGAACGAGTATATCGCGGAACTTGAGGGTGAAATCGAGCGGGTACGGACCGCGATCGCCGCCAAAGAATCCTGGCGCGGCGATGCCGAGTCTTTCTTCAAATCATAACGTCAGTCAGCAATAAGGGATTTGTTCATGCTTCAAGGTAAGGCCGCGGTCGTTACGGGCTCGACCAGCGGCATAGGTTTGGGTATTGCACGCGCGCTTGCGCGCGAAGGGTGCGCCGTGATGCTGAACGGCTTCGGCGACCCGTCTGAAATCGAAGAAATTCGATCGTCGCTGGCGAGCGAATGCGGCGTCACGGCCGGTTATAACGCGGCCGATCTCACGCAACCCGATCAAATTGCCGGCCTTGTCGCCGATACGGTCGAGACACTCGGAAGCGTCGATATCCTGATCAACAATGCCGGCATTCAACACACGGCGCCGGTGACCGAGTTTCCGCCGGACATCTGGGACAAGATCATCGCGATCATGCTGACCGGCGCGTTTCATGCGATCAGACATGCGCTACCGCATATGCTGGAGAAGAACTGGGGCCGTATCGTCAACACTTCCTCGGTGCATGGCTTGGTCGCCAGTATCCAAAAGAGCGCGTATGTCTCAGCCAAACACGGCGTTATGGGGCTGACGAAGGTTGTCGCCCTGGAAACCGCCGAGACCGGTGTCACCTGCAACGCGATCAATCCGGGCTTCGTCCGGACCGAATTGGTTCAAGCGCAAATCAAAGACCGTGCCCATGCGATGGGAAAATCGCCAGAAGAGGCCGCGCGCGATCTACTGTCGGAGAAACAGCCGTCGCTCGAGTTCGTAACCGTCGATCAGATCGGTGCGTTATGCGTTTTTCTTTGTTCGGATGCCGCGGCGCAAATAACCGGCGTTCCTATTCCGATCGATGGCGGTTGGACCGCACAGTAAATATTTGCGTAAACGCAAGTAAATTTCTTGCCTATCCGGTTAACGCCCATGACCGCTACATGTAGGGTGCCGCCACTCTCCCGAGTAAAGCTCGGCATAGGTTGGAGCAGAGGTGTCGCCCGCGATGCCGAGCAATGAGCGGAAGGCGTTGAACGGGTAGAACC
>JAKZTB010000073.1:0-8574 GCA_047517345.1 Alphaproteobacteria bacterium | reverse complement strand
GGGCGGTTGTCGGCAGTCCACATGGGGCACCTCAAGAGTAAATTCACCACCCCAGAGAATCACAGCTGATTCAGCTCTTCAAGAGGGGGCGCCGGATAACCGATTCATCCGACTCATAAAGTCCCCGGACGGACACTAAGGCAGCATAGTTGCGAGGGTCGCGAACCAAACGCTAAATCCGCTGATGACTAACGTTACTGTGGTATGCGTTGTAATAGTCATTACCGATACCCCATTTAGCCTTAAACCTTCTCATTACACGGAGAATGCCAGGGTAATGGGAACCCGCCTGTGACCGCCGTCACATTTAGGCGAATTTTCTGCTATTTAGCGCAAATTTTATCTCAACCTTTGTTCTTCGCATCGCCCAAACGAGGGATTCGAGCAAAATTTCCGTCGTCGGGCCATTTTTGATTCGAATTTTAGCCGGCGTAGTCGTTCGTCCATTCCAGTACGATATTGAAGCTGATCGAAATGCGAATATCGTTGGAATGATTGGGATGGACGTAGTGGATCAGGGGCGATGGCCACATCAGTAACATGCCGGGTTTCGGAAATATGGTATGGCGCGTCTGCGCATCCGGACCGCTCGCGATCGCGTGCCGATAGGCCCCGTAGCGGGGATCGGAGAAGGTAATGGCCGCCGGGCGCATGGAGTCCGGCGCTGGCGACGACAAATCTTCAGGAAGCTGTACGTAATAGGTTCCCGACAGATAGCTCCAGCCGTGATTGTGCGGACCGTGGTAGTCGCCAAGACGGTTCACGTTGGGCCACGCCTGGACGTTGTAGCGAATTGGATAGGTGATATCGCAGGCCTGGAGGTATAGGCGCAGGGTTTCGTTGATGCCCTCGCGTAGCCAGGTTATCGGCGCTTCAGGCCGGTTAAGAAAATCGACCCCTTTATAGTCGACCGTCATGTCGACCTTATTCAAATCGAGGCTCAGTATGAACTCTGCCAGGGGGGGATTCTGGTCGGCGTGCGCGGCAAGCGTGCGTTGGAAGAGGTGCGTCGTCCAAAGCAGTGTGAAGCGCTCTGCCCAAGGATCGGCGGTCATGCACCGTCTCCGAGGACGACATTGAACTGAACGGAAATTTGTTTCTCGGCCGATAGATTCGGGTGCATGAAATAATCGACAAAGGAAGGCCAGACGAACATCGCGCCTGACTCCGGCCGGATTTGTTTTTCCAAATTCGCATTCGGATCTTTGGCGATCGCGCCCATATTCATCGCGAATCGGGGATCGTAAAAGCTGAGGGCATTGGAATCTGCGTCGAAACGATGATGGTCGTCGCGCACGTCCGTCGGCACGTTTACATAGTAGAGGCCGCTTAAATAGGCGTCTGCATGGTTGCGCAGCGGCTGATAGTCGCTGTGCCCGTGAACAAGCGTGCGTCCGATAATGGTGTACGCCGGAACTCCCGCCTCGGCCCAGCGATCGAAATAGGCCGAAACGGTTTCTTCGATTTGGCCGCGAAGCCATCTGGCGGCGTCATCCCCGTTTGCCAATATGTCTTTGCCCACATGCCGCGCGGCTAAGTCGGCCAGCGCCGTGCGGTACCGCTCGTGGGCGTCCGGAACGAAGTTCAGGAAAGGCGTCGCCCAGAGGCCGATGATACGGTCATCGCTCGTCGAGTTCATATCGGGAGCTGGCTCCAGCACGGCTGTTAGATTGCGGGTCGCGATGGGGCGATACTATGCGATCGATGGGTGCCATTCTACCGATCATCACCTCCGCGGAGCCCAAGTCAGATCGCTAATTGAACTTTTCCATCAGAATTCGGGAGGCGGGAACGCCATTCGCTTCCAGATCGGATTGGATCGCGGCCATGAAGCTCGTGGGGCCGCAGAGCAGGAAATGCGCATCGCCGTTTTTCACGAGATCGGCCAGCAGCGCGCCGTCGATCCGGCCTTCCCTGTGAAAGTCGACACCGGGCATTTCTTTGGCGCTGGGACGGCTGAATACTGTGTGATGTGTCGCATTAGGGTGCCGCGCGATGAGGTCGAGAATTTCGGTCGCCAGCGGATGGTGCGCACCGTCGCGTGCGCCATGGACGAACCAAACGGGACGGTCGGCTCCCTTTTCGACGAGGGCATGCAGCATACTGACCATCGGTGTGACGCCCACACCTGCGCTCACCAGCACGATCGGACGATCGTCGTCGGGCAGGGTGAAGTCGCCCGCCGGTTTACGCGCATCGAGAATCGCCCCCGGTTCCAAATAGTCGTGCAGCAGATTTGAAACCAAGCCGCCCGGTTCGCGTTTTACGGAGATGCGGTAGCGATCGGAACCTGGCGCCCCGGACAACGTATATGTCCGCTGGAATTTTTGGGGATTACCGGGCAATTCCAAGTCAATGGGAAGGTGCTGACCGGCCTCGAAGGGCGCGAGCGTCCCGCCGTCCCGCGCCTCGAATATGAAGGAGGTGACGTCGGCGCTTTCGGGTTTCTTCTCGACCAGGCGAAGGGAGCGCACGGAGTCGGCCTCGGCGTCCCAACGAAGGGGAATGGCAGTCGGCAGTTCGACGATTTCGTCGATGTCGATGGTAACCAGTCGATGCGCACCGGGAGATTTTGCGACGGTGTCGGATTCCCAATCGATGCTGGCCCGTCCGGTGAGCTGCAGCAAGCTACCGGTTTCGAAATCGACGAATAGCAGCCCCACGCGGGGATCGAGAACGAGATTGCCCATCGTATTGAAATGGTTGTTGCCGGCAAAATCGGGAAAGATGAGGCGGGTGTTGTTCTCGACCGACACGAAACCGGGCTCGCCGCCGCGATGCGAGGCGTCCATACCGAAACTGGCTTTCTCCCCATTGCCGCGATGGCCGCTGGCGATGAAGAACGTGTCCGCGTTTTCAATCCACTGCCGTTGCGCCAGAGACAGTTTTTGGCCTGTTTTTGGCTGTCCCGGCACCGAGGCGTCGATTCGGCGCCATTCCCGTTCGCGGATATATTGCGGACAGTTACCGAACGCCTGATCGACCGCGAAAACCAGTGCTCTCGCACCGTCGTCGCGAATGCGGCCGTTCACCCGGTTGCGGCGGCGCGTGGCGAGTTCGATGCCGAGAATGCCGACATCGGCGCCCGCCTCGAACCGCCCGTTCAGCGCGTCGCCCGCACCGGGCTTCGCATCGATGACCAGCGCGCGCGCGTCCGGCGAGGTCACGAAGCCGTCCGGACCGGTCAGCAGTGTCGCCCAGGGCCGGTCCATCGCGTCGCGCGCGGCGACGACAAGGAAGGGCAGCGCGGTATGAAACGCGCGATGTTCTGGGGGAAGGTAAGGGCGCACGACCTTGCGCGCCCAATCCTCGATATCGCTTACACCGAGGCGCGCCTGGACTTCGCGTTCTCCGGCGTGGAACGGCGACTCTTTGGTGGCGATACGGCTTGTCATCGGTCTTGTCCTCTTGGTCAACACGTTTCGGGAATTCGAGTTACGCGGCGATGAACTCGACGCGAATGCCGCCCGGGATCGTGGTCATCATGTGTTTTACCGGCCCGCCGCCGAGCGATTCCGGTGCGAACTCGATCTCGACATCGTTCGCGTCTTGCAGCTTGCCGTGCAATGTCTGGAGCGCGTCGGTACTTGCCACCTTGAGGGCAAGATGGTGCAGGCCGATCACGTTCTTACGGTCGCGGGTCCGAAGCTTGCCACAAGGTGATCATGATGGTGCCGTCGGATACGAATACGGCGGGATATTCCGGTTTTTCGCCAACTTGCTCGAAGCCGAGTGTTTCCGTGAAAAAAGCTTTGGTCCGGGCGAGATCGGGAACGGTCAGACCGATATGGTGTGCGCCTTGGGTGGCAGATGTATCGGACATCAGAAATATCTCCTTTTCTAGGGCGGTCGGAACCGCTTGTTTCGAATATCTTCAAATTTATACTTTAAAAAAACATACTGAATATGCAAAAATTACAATTAATTATTCCATTATTAGGAATTATAGATGGATCGATTGCATACGATGTCCGTGTTCGTCTCGGTCGCCGAGGAGAACGGGTTTGCGCCGGCCGCACGGCGCCTCAATATGTCGCCGCCCGCGGTCACGCGGGCGATATCCGAACTCGAGCTGCGGCTGGGCGCCAAGCTGCTGCATCGCACGACCCGCTCGGTGCAGCTGACCGAGGCCGGCCGGCGTTATCTTGTCGATTGTCGGCGTCTCCTCTCCGATATCGAGGAGGTCGACCGATCCGCCGCCGGTATCCACGCGACACCGCGCGGGCGTGTGACGGTGACGGCGTCGGTGCTGTTCGGCCGCATGGTCATGGTGCCCCTTTTGCTCGATCTGCTGGACCGTTACCCGGAAATCAAGATCGACGCGCTTTATTTCGATCGGGTGACCCATCTTTTGGACGAGGGAATAGACGTTGCAATTCGGATTGCCGACCTACCCGATTCCACGCTGTCGGCCGTCCGGGTCGGCAGCGTCAGGCGCGTTTTATGTGCCGCACCCGAATATCTCGAAGCGCACGGCCATCCACCGACACCAGCGGAACTGAAGATCTACGACCTAATCGACTTCACAAACCTTACCCGGAGCAGCGAGTGGTCCTTCGTCAACAATGGAATTTCATACGGATTCCAGCCCGAGGCGCGGTTTCGCGTCAACAATGCCGATGCCGCCATTGCGGCTGCCTTGGCCGGACGCGGAATCACGCGCGTTCTGTCTTACATGATCGCGCCGCAGCTGGCGGACGGAAGTTTGGAACTGGTTCTCGACGCGTACGCGCCGCCGGTTCCGGTGCAAGTGGTGCACAAGGAACCGGGCCAGACGTCCGCCCGGGTCCGCGCCGTCGTCGATTTCCTGGCCGAACGATTGCGCCGGGACAGCGGGCTGGATCACTGAATAGCGCGGTTATCGCGCGATGCGGTGCGCAAATCCCACTTCTACGAGTGTCTCAACCGGCGGCAGCCAAATGTCCGGCGGCACGCGATCGAACATATGGGCGAGGAAAGCGTCATCGACGCCGCGCGAGCGATAGAAGGCGCGGTCCGTATCCTGTTCCTCGTCGACGTCGACAAAGGGCATGGGGTAGACGGCATCGAGGCGATAGCGATGAAAACCCAGCTTTGCATCCGGTCCGATGGTCCTCGTTTTACCCGCGATAAATGCGCGGGCACAGGTGGAAAGACAGGACCCGTTCACATGCGCGTCCAAGCCTCGGTCGAGGATCGTTTTTCCGACGCCGCGGCCTTCGAAGATATTGCCGCCCGTGCTTGCCAGCACGATGCGCTTCACATTGCGGTTCTGCGCCAGGACCGTTCGCAGCTTCTCGGTCATGCCGCGTTCGAAGCTGCCGTCGAGGTGAATCGTGGTTCCCTCGTCGGATAGGCGTATCGAGTAGCGCGACGCACGCTCGCGTTCCCAGATCAGGCTCAGCAGCGTTTTGTCGGATTCGGCGAAGATGGTCTGTACGGCGGTAAAGGCGCTCGAAAACGTGAAGAATAGGCTGACCGCGATTCCGAAATAGACGCCATAGACCGGCACGATCGCGCCCTCGGTTGCCTGATAGCGGTCGCAGGCCCGGACCACGCCGACGATCTGCCACCCATAGATGGCGATATGGGCTATGGCGATGAAGAGCACGCTGACGAATGCGGCCGTGTATGGATCGCCGATGGATGGCGGATGGGTAAACTCCGAGAGAAAGAATATCGCGGCACGGAGCAACGCCAGATTAACCCAGAAGGATACGATGAGCGAATGGTCGCCGCGCCAGTGTCCGGCAATGTATGCCCCGGCGGTGTTGTAAATGTTCGGGCGTTTTGCAGCCGTTTCGATCAAGCGTGCGTATCCGTGCGGCAGAATGGCCTGAGGCTATCACAGGGCGCGCGATTTGTGCCGCTTCCGGGTGCGGGCTATGATTCCTGAGCGACGTTATCGAAGGAATGCGGTGGATGAGCGCGGTTGCGGAGTTCGTAGAAGGTTACGCCTCGACCGGCGCGACAGAGCAAATTGCCCCGGGGCCAATTGGCGGCCCGGGGGCTTGGCGCGGTGCGGACATGGTTCAGCGCAGGGATGAATGGATCTACACGCTGTCTTCTGCAGAAGTAGCCGAAATCGACGACGCCATACGCCGGACGAAGGATCTCGATATTCTCGCGATCGGCCGCAAAGAATTTGCACTTCCAAAATTGGGCGCGGTGTTGGACGGCATGCGCCGAGAGTTACTGCACGGTCGTGGGTTCGTCGTCATCCGCGGATTGCCGGTGGGCGCGTATTCGATCGAGGAGTCGGCACGGGTCTATTGGGGGCTCGGCAAGTATTTCGGTAACGCGCGTTCGCAAAATGCGCGAGGCCATGTGCTGGGCCATGTCTGCGACCTCGGCGCACGCTTCGACGCCTTCAAGAACCCCGGCAAGGCGCGCATTTACCAGACCAGGGTGCGCCAACTGTTCCACACCGACGGCGTCGATATCGTCTCGTTGATGTGCCTGCAGAAGGCGAAAAAGGGTGGCGAAAGCAGCATCAGCAGTTCGATCACTGTGCACGACGAGATGTGGCGCCGCGACCGCGAACTTTGGGCCACGATGTACCGACCGTTCTGGCGCGACCGGCGCGGCGAGGTACCGGTGGGCAAGAAACCCTATTACCCATCGGCCATGTTCCACTATCACCTGGGGCTGCTGTCGACGACCTTCTCGCGAGACTACGCAGTGTCTTGCGACCGCTTCCCGGAACTACCGCCGATGAGCGAGAAACAGGTGGCCGCGCTCGACCTGTTCGACAGCATCGCCGAGCACAAGGACGCGCGCCTCGATATGGCGTTCGAGCCGGGCGACATCCAGATCCTGCACAACCATCAGATCCTACACGCCCGCAACGATTTCGACGACTGGCCGGACGTTGACCGCAAGCGCCACCTGCTGCGCCTATGGCTCAGCCCCGACGACGGCCGGCCGCTGCCGGACAGTTTTCTGGAACGCTACCTCGGCACCGAGATCGGCAATCGCGGCGGCATCTCCGTGCCGGGGATGAAACTGAACGTGCCGCTGGAGCCGGTATAGGACGCTTACGCCGCGATCGTCCCAACCGTATCCGGAACGGTCAGTTTCGCCGCTGTGCGCTTCACGATTTCTTCCGGCGTGAAGCCGGGAGCCACTTCCTCCAGCACGAAGCCCTCGTCGGTTACCGCGATCACCGCCATGTCCGTAAACACCTTGGTCACACAGGCTTTCGTTGTCAGCGGATAGGTCAGTTCTTCGACCAGCTTTGGCGTGCCGTCCTTGTCGGTCTGGCTCATGGTGATGAAGACGCGCTGCGCGCCGACGGCGATGTCCATGGCGCCGCCGATGCCGCCGACATGGCGGTCGGGCAGGCGCCAGTTGGCGAAATCGCCATTGTCGGCCACTTGGTAGGCGCCGAGGATGGCGGCGTCGAGGCGGCCGCCGCGCGCCACGACGAAAGAATCGGCGTGGTGTACCAGTGCGGCGCCTGCGACCAGGGTAACCGGCCCCTTGCCGGCGCTCATCAAGTCAGTGTCGATGTCCTCGTCCGCCGGGCGCGGGCCCATCCCGATGATGCCGTTCTCGCTGTGGAACAGGATATCGCGGCCCTCGGGGATGTGGTTCACGGCCAATATGGGAATGCCGAGGCCGAGATTGACCAGCCAGCCATCCTGCAGTTCCGCGGCGACCCGTCTCGCGATCTGATCGCGATTCAGCCCTTGGCGTTCCGTCATGACCATGCTCCGTCCCAGGCTTCGGGCTTGTAGCGCCCCGTGATGACATAGCGGTCGACGAACACGCCCGGCGTCATGACGTGCTCCGGCGCCAGGTCGCCGAGCGCGACTTCCTCGTCCGCTTCAACGATCGTGTGCTTCGCCGCCATCGCCATGACCGGGTTCATGTTCTGCGCGGCCAGGCGGTAGATCAGGTTGCCGCGCGGATCGACCTGGTGCGCTTTGATGAGGGCGATGTCGCCCGGCAGTGCCGCTTCGATCAGGTATTCTTCGCCGTTTATGTGATGGATCGCTTTGCCCTCCGCGATCTGCGTACCCACACCGCTCGGCGACAGGATGCCGCCGAGCCCGGCGCCCGCCGCGCGCATCCGTTCCGCCAAGATGCCCTGCGGGACGATCTCCAGATCCACCTTGCCGGCCTCGTACAATGCCTTGAAGACATCCGATTCCCGGCCCCAGGGGAAGCTGCAGACAACCTTGGCGACACAGCCGCGTTTCAGCATCCGCGCGACCCCGAACCGTTGTGCGCCGGAGCTGTTGTTGACGACGGTCAAACCGCGCAGGCCGCGGTCGCACACGCCGTCGATCAGCTTCTCCGGGATGCCCGACAGCCCGAAGCCGCCGACCAGCACGGTATCGCCGTCCGATATCCGGTCGAGCGCTGCGTCGATCGTTTCAACTTTCTTCTGCTTCATAAGTGACTCTGCCGATGACCAATAGCCGTTTTACGGTAGCTCATGGCATCCCGCGGTCCTGTACAAATAGTTCTGCAAAAAGCTCGCTGAAGGAAGGCGGCCATGGCATGCCGGGTGATTGATTGGATCACTTTGGCAAAAAGGAACACACCATGGCCAAGCGAGAGGTTAACGCGGCGTTCGGTTCACTGAAA
>JAKZTB010000072.1:0-6118 GCA_047517345.1 Alphaproteobacteria bacterium | reverse complement strand
CATCGAGTTTCGCAAGAACGTCGTCTTCGATCCCCTGACGGACGCTGGGCGCCACCTGCGCCTTCCAGACAAAGGTCGGGAACATGCGGAGCACGTCCGACGCCTCGAAGTTGGCTCCAGAGGTCTCGACCATTCCGCCAGCCCATCTCGTCGTGGGTCCGTCGTGCCTTACGCCGCTCCGTAGAATACGTTAGTTTAGGCCGACGCCGAGGAGATAAATGGAGCGAAACATGAGGGACATCGTCAGCGATATCCTCACGTGGCCGTGGTTATCAGAACCCCACGGTTACAACTTCAACGGCCACCTCGTTCGAGATCCCGGCGGCAACATCTGTATCGACCCCGTCGAACCGACGGAGGACGACATGGACGCTCTCGTTCGCGAAGGCGTGGCCTGGATCGTCCTCACCAACCGCAATCATTCCCGCGCGGCGAATCGGGTGCGGGCGCGTACCGGTGCGCGGACGGTCATCCACGCCGACGACGCGGAGCACGCCCGAAGCCAGGAGGCGGAACTTGACGACGCGCTGGAAGTCGGCGGCACGGTCGGGCCGTTGGCGGTGGTCGATGCCTCGGGAAAGTCGCCGGGCGAGGTTGCCTTGTTGTGGCCGGACCGGGGGATCCTGATCGTCGGCGACGCGATCATCGGCAACCCGCCGGGGCAATGCGGACTCCTGCCGGAGCGCGTCATGGATGACCCGGCGCGGCTTCGCAACAACGTCCGCAAACTCCTGGATCTCGACTTCGACATCCTCCTCGTCGGCGACGGCGAGCCCATATTTCAGAATGCCAAGGCCCGCCTCAAGGAGCTGGTGGAGACGTTTTCAGATTAATTCACCGTTTCCCCCCCATATTGGCGTTCCCGTGCCGCAAGCCGAGGCGTGGGCCAAAGGGTGGACACCTGCTACAATTTCCACATGGCCGACCCCACCCTGCCTGGCTCGCCGTTTGCGGGGACCGTAAATGGCGCCCCAATTCGGTCGATAGCCCCGGAGGCGCTTGTTCGGACGCTCCAAGCGCATGAGCTCTATGTGGAATCCGAACAGCGGTCGGGCAAACGGGCCGATTTGGACTCGACCGATCTCGCGGGACAATTTTTCGCCGGGATGAAGTTATGGCGCATCCGTATGCAATGTGCGGATCTCGCCGGCGCGGACCTCGCGGGCGCCGATCTCAGGCGAGCGAACCTGATCGGCGCAACGATGCAACGCGGTCGCCTCGCCGCGGCCGACTTGACTCGCGCGCGGCTCAGCGGGATCAATTTGACCGACGCCGATTGCGAAGGGGTTTGCATGGCTGAAGCCGATATGGAGTTTGCCATAATGGCGAACTCGGACTTCCGCAACGCGGATTTTCACGGTGCCGATATGAGTGGCGTGATTCTCGATGCGGCTGATTTAGGGCGCGCGGATTTACGCCAGGCGAATCTGCGCGGCGCGTCGTTCCAGGATGCTCGTCTACACGGTGCGGACCTGCGGGGCGCCCGAATGGGCGGCGTAATCTTGAAGCACACGTCGTTCATAGGCGCCGATCTCCGCGGGGCCTATCTGCGTGTGGCAAAGTTTCACCGCACCGATTTGTCGGGCGCCGATCTGCGGGATGTGGAGGGGCTGACTCCCGGGCAGATCGCCCACACGATCCGCGATGCCCATACACGCCTGCCTCCTGACTTGATTACGGAGCTGGAAGATGGCGAATAACGAACAGATCGATCTCCTGAAGCAGGGGACTCAGGTATGGAACGCTTGGCGGGCGGCACAAATCGAGGCGACCATAGATCTTTCAGACGGCGCCCTTCGCGGCCTGAACCTCGAGGGCGCCGATCTTTCCGGCGCGGACCTTAAGAACGCCGATCTTCGCGGCGCCAATCTCAGCGGCGCCAATCTCACGAGTGCGCATCTCGAGGGCGCCAATTTTTTCAAGGCCGTTATCGATGGCGCCGACCTCAACGAGGCCGATCTTGGCGGGGTACAGTTTCTTCAGTGCCCGCAACTCGAATCGGCGCACAACTGGCAAACAGCGTATCGCGACGAAGACCTGGCCTGCGGCGCGGCGATACCAAGAAAAATATTCTAACGAGGGAGCTCAAGATGCTGGAGCTCCGAGATCAGGGTTGATGTAGGTGGGCAGGATCTCTGCCACGGAGACCGGGCTGATCCCGAGGTCTTCGAGCGTCAATTCGTTCCCTTCGATCACGTTGTCCCGTTTCATCAGCGTCACTTGATCACGGGTCAATGGCGGGCTGGGGAAGGCTGCCAACAAAGCCGCTAAAATGTCCCACAAGAAGAACGGAACCGGGACCAATAATCTCCTCTTGTCGACCCGCAGCAGCAGCAGCTTAAGGAGTGCTTTGTAGGTGTAGATTTGGGGCCCGCCCAATTCGTAGGCCCTGCCCTGGGTCGAGGGATCGGCCAGGATCCTCATGCAGGCTTCCGCAACGTCTCCCACGAATACGGGTTGCAGCTTCGTGCGGCCCGTACCGAACAGGGGCAAGACCGGCGACCGTCGCGCCATGCCGGCGAGGGTGTTGAGGAAGGCGTCATCGGGTCCGAAGATCACGCTGGGGCGGAGAATGTTCACGCCCTCGAATGCGCCTTTGACCAGGTCTTCGCCTATTCCCCGGGCGCGGACATAAGGCGAGTCGGACACGGGGTCCGCACCCACGCCAGAGATATGGATCAGCCGCTCGACGCCGGCAATTCCGGCTTGTCGGGCGACGTTGTGGGCGCCCTGCCCGTGGATGGCATCGAACGTCGCACCGCTTTTCTCCACATAGTGGCCGACGGTATTGATGACCCATGTGGACCCTTTCACCGCGCGGACAACCGTCGATTCGTCCCATACGTCGGCGCGCACCAGCTCGATCTGACTTTCGCGTGCGAAGCCTTCGATAAACGATGCCCGCTCCGGGTGCCGTACAGCCACGCGGACATCGGTACCCTCGGCGGCCAGACATTTCACGATTCGGCGACCAAGGAATCCCGATCCTCCGAATACGGTGACACGTTTGGACGCCATAAGGGTTCGCCTCTGAAAATCGAAGTTTAACCCAGACACCGTCCTTTTTCTGTGCCGCGTTAGCGAAAGGTCTAGAGCAAATCAGGATTGATGGGAATCGCCGTAGGCGATTTTCATTGGTCCTGTTGCTTTGCTCTATTTATTAAGGGCGACCGGATCAGGATTGATGCCCTGCATCAATCCTGATCCGGTCTAGCCTTTGCGCCAAACGGTCACGAGCCACCGCTGCTTGTGGCGCGGCAGCCCTGGTGGGCGGTAGTAGCATTGCACCTCGAAGAACCCGGCAGCGGCGACGTAATTGCGCCAGGTGTCGAGATCGAAGAAGCAGCTATAGCGGTCACCGCTTAAACCTTCTTCGTTGTTTCCCCGCGTGTTCGAGCAGAACAGGACGCCCCGGGACTTCAAAGTTTGGGCGAGATCCGCCAGTACCCGGGGCAACTCCTGGCTCGGCACGTGGAACAACGATGCATTTGCGAACACGCCGTCGAAGCGGCTCTCCGGCAAGTCCATCGCGAGAAAATTCTGATGCAGAACATCGAACCCGGAATAGCGGCGCGCCATGGTGACGAACGCTTTCGATCCGTCCAGGCCCGTGGCGTCATGGCCGCGCGACCGGAAATAATGCAGGTCTCTTCCGGGCCCACAGCCCCAGTCGAGGATGGCATAGGGCGGCTTGCCCTCGATCGCTTCCAGCAACGCCTTATAGTTCTGGCGGACATCGTGATTTCGCGTGCCGTCCCAAAAGTCATCCGCCGCCCGGTCATAATGGCCAATGGTTGTATCCGAAACGCGCCGCAATTGCGCTTTATCGAGCGTGTTGGACGGCTTGTCAGGATTTCCCGTCGGCATCGCTGTGCACCCCCCTCATTCTCCCGAACGGTAACGCTTGGCGCCTGGGCTGCTGAAGAATTTTTCCACAGTTGCGCCGGTCCAGCGCCGGCCCTTTCGGGTGGTGACGCCCTTGGCGTTGAAATGATCGGCGATGGCTTCGGGCGCGGTCATCCCCGCCGCCTCGGCGGCCTCGACTTCAACGACGAGGCGCCGCACGAACGCCTCGATTTCCTGTCGCCGCTGTGCCATTCAATAAACATACAGGAGCAGGACGGAACAATCTGCGGTCGCGTTGCTCGACGGTGTTGGCGTGGTACAGTGTACCTGAAATTGTCTGTGGTACGTCTGGCGCGGCCAATCACAAGCAACCGGGGAGATCGCACCGATGGCTGAAGAAGAGAGAAGCGGCGAGGAGAAGGCCGACACAACCATAGCGAACGAACTCATCGATTTCGCGAACAAAAAGCTGGAATCCGGCGTTCATCCGATAGATGTCGCGTCGGCATTGCGTCATGCCGCGGCGAACTTCACGGCGTTCGCCTTCCGCCCGACCGAAGAACCACTCGACACCGAAAACATCATCGAGGATTTCCGGCAATTCCTTCAATATTACGACAGCCACCATCGCGGTGAGGCGCGTCCGATGACGCCTCTTGAAAGGTTTGTGAAGCAAGTCGAAATGGAATAACCGGCACCGGATCGATGGCCACAAGACGCGCATCGCCTTCGGGAACTAACCGTTGAAGTACGCGTAGGCTCGGTAGAAGAGTTGTATCAAGCGAACCGCGATATCAATGTGGCCGCGCGCGGAAATGGGTTAAGTCTTGAATTACGGTACATGCAAATGTGAGAATTTGGCTAATCCAGTTAATCAAAATATTTTCCGCGCACGGCGAATCGGTTCTCTTTAACGATGGGGCAATCGATATTGCAAAATGCAAGACTTGAGCCCGATTCCTTGCAGAGCAGCCCTTCAAGAAGTAGGGCCTCGGACATCCTCCCACTACCTTGGCCATACGGCGGCGGTCAGAATTAAAAGGGTAGCGTCACCTTATTCCCCGTTGTTACCTTGCTGCCTCAACCGGTCGACGCAACACAGGCGTTAATAGCCAATGTCGGAAGTCAGCGCATCAATCTGAAAGGCCCGCCTTTCGGAGACCAGCTAGCAACGACACCACATCCTTATCGCACAAGAATTTCGCACATCGCGACAGCTACACTCGCTCCATGTCGGAAGGAGTCCAACGTAGGCTAGCGCCAATCGTATCGGCGGATGTCGTCGGTTATTCGCGCCTGATGGGTGTAGATGAGACCGGCACACTGGCGGCGCTTCGCACTCATCGGGCGGAAATGATCGATCCGAAGATCGCCGAACACGGCGGACGCATCGTCAAGACGATGGGCGATGGCTTGTTGTTGGAATTTCCGTCCGTGGTCAACGCCACGCTGTGTGTCATTGCAGTTCAGCAGGGCATCCAACCCTATCGGCTATACATGCGCGGCTTGACCTATATCGGTCTCGGCCAATGCGCTGTGCGATCCCGGCAAGACCGTTAGCCTCAACCCGCGTAGTGCAGCGTCGGATTTTGTTTTGTACGGCGAACACTCGACCTGTTGCGGCAAGGCATACTACCGTGTTGGTCGATTCTGCTCTTACTCTTTAGCCGCTCCTTTCGACCCAGTGGTGTCATGACAATTCTACATGTTTCGTCTGCACCGGAATTTTTCCTGGCCATCACGTTCATGCCGCTGGTCTGCGTCGCGCTGTTCGGTTATGGCCGATTAGTGCAGGGTTACAGCAGTATTGGCAGCCCGTCCGGTGCCGTAACACTGTTACTTGGGCTGGGGTTCGTGATTTCGGTTGGTGGCTGGGTCAATTTGCTGCACTTAGCCTATGCCTGGGCGTTTGCGGCGATCCTCGGTGTCGGCGTCACGCTGTTCCTGTTCCAATCGAAAGCCAGTCCGACCAGGGTGATGGAATGGTTTCGTGGCCGCCGAGTTTCTCCTGCGAACGTATGCATAGCCGCTGCGTTCGCCGTCTTGGTCGCCCTCACCGCTTGGCTACAGTTAGCGCCAGACGCGTTCAGCTTCCATGACGATTTCCAGAAATATTTTGCCCATCCAGTGCGCATGCTACAGACGGGGACGTTGTTCGGTAGCCCACTAAGCGCACTGGGGTCGCAGACGCTGGGGGGGCAGGCATTCCTGCACGGGTTCATCCTGGCTTTCTTTCCCATCCGATATCTCAACGGTCTAGATGCGTTGTTCG
>JAKZTB010000071.1:0-9575 GCA_047517345.1 Alphaproteobacteria bacterium | reverse complement strand
CATCAGGTTTGCACCGAATTCCGCGAGTTCGAGCGACTGAGCACGACCGTCGTCAACGCATTCCTCGGTCCGGTTATGAAAGGCTATTTGTCGCGCCTGACGCCGCGTCTTCAGGAAGCCGGCATCGACGTCCAGCCGCATATCACCCAATCCAACGGCGGCACGATCACCTTCGAGACGGCGTCAACCCTCCCGGTTCGGACTGTGCTGTCCGGCCCCAGCACCGGTGTCGTCGGCGCGCTGGAGACAGGCCGCATCGTCGGGGTGGACGACATCATCACCTCCGACATGGGCGGCACCTCGACGGACGTTTCTTTGATCCAGAATGCCCGGCCGGAAACGACGACCGAAGCGATCGTGCACGGCTATCCGCTTAAATTTCCGATGATCGACATTCATACGGTCGGCGCGGGCGGCGGCTCCATCGCCTATGTCGACAGTGGCGGGTTCCTGAAAGTGGGACCACGCAGCGCAGGCGCGGAGCCGGGGCCGATCTGCTACGGGCTCGGCAACGAGGAGCCGACGGTAACGGATGCCAACGTGGTCATGCAGATCCTCAATCCGCGGGCGCTGCTCGGCGGCCGCATGCCCATCGACCGGGACCCGGCGGTCCGCGCGCTCGAAAAGCTCGGCGACCAGCTTGGACTATCGACTTTGGAAACCGCGGCCGGCATCGTTCGCGTGGTAACCGCCAACATGGCGCGGGCGATCCGACTGGTCTCGGTGCAACGTGGACACGATCCGCGAGAGTATTGCCTGATGCCGTTCGGCGGCGGCGGGCCGGTGCATGCCGGTCGACTGGCGCGCGAACTCGGCATGCCGCGCATCCTGGTGCCGCGCAACCCCGGCATCCTCTGTGCGCTTGGTCTGCTTTTGACGGATCTGCGGCATGATCTCTCCGTGACGCGCCGTATGCCGCTCGAAGCCGCATCGCTCGGCGCCATACGCGACGCGATGGCCAAGCTGCATGACGACGCCAGCATCTGGTTCGAGAAAGAAGATGTCGCTGAGGCGCGCCGCCGCGTCGTTTCATCGGCGGACATGCGCTATGCCGGACAGAACTACGAACTGAATGTGCCGGTGCCTGCACGGGCGACCAAGGATGGTCTCGACGGGGTACAGGTCCATATCACCAACACGAGCAACCTGCCGGTCGAAGGACTGGAGCCGGAATATCCGCTGCGGGTCGAACGCTATGAGCTGGTGACCGATTCCGGCGGTTGCGGCACGTGGCGCGGCGGCATGAGCTTCCGCCGCAAGATCCGCGCCCTGCACGACGAATGCCGCGTCAACTGCCGCGGCACCCGCGCCAAGACCTCACCCTGGGGCCTGTTCGGCGGCCACGACGGCGGACGCTACCGGATCGAACGGGACGAGGGCGTCGCACCCTTCGAGAAGAGCGTGGGCTGGTTGTCGGAGGGTCAGGCGATCGCGATCGTCACCCCGGGCTCCGGCGGCTACGGCCCACTGGAAGACCGCGACCCGGAACTGGTGCGCCGCGACCTGCGCGAGGAGCGGATATCGGCGGAGGTGGCGCGCGACGTCTATGGAATTTCGGTCGAGGACTAATCCCACGTCCGCTGGCCCGGCGCTGGCGGGTCGTTGACGGGGCCGGCGAAGCATTGCGCGATCGCCATCCAGGCTTCCGCCGATGCGCCGACGACGGTGAGGTTCACGTCGGCGATGTTGCGGCCTTGCGTCACGACCTGGCAGAACTCCAGCGCCGTGCCCTCGACCTTGTTGGCGTCGTCCGGCGCGCCCCAATCCCAGATTTCACCGGACGGTGCGGTTAATTTCACGAAGGGCTGTGCGCCGGGCACCTCCAGCCCACGATTGGCGAAGGTCCAGGCATAGGTCTTCATGCCCAGCACCGCGATATTCTTGATCCGGTCGGTCGGCGTCCGCGGCCGACGCAGCATGTCGTAGATGTCCTGGCCATGCGCCCAGGTTTCCATCTGCCGCGCGGTCGCCGCCATGCGGATACTCATATCCGGCCCCGCCCATTTGACCCGGCGTTTCGGGTCGGACGCCGCCATCAGGTCACACATTTCCTGGAAATAGGCGTGCCACTGCGCGCGCAGTGCGGGACCCTGTTTCGGCTCGAAACCGTGTTCCTCCAGCCCCGAGCTGCCGTCGTCGCGTTCGCGCGCGGCGCGGCGCGCCGCGCTGACTTCGAGAAATTTCGCTTCATCCTTCATCGTCAGCACTTGCATCCAGTCGCCCTGGTGCAGATGCGCCATAACATGGTTGACCGTCCAGCTCTTGAAAGGCGTGTTGCGGTCCCAATCGCTGTCGTCCAGCGTCTCAAGAAGCTGGTTCAGTTCGTTGCCTTCCGCGCGCAAATCCGCCGCTTGCTGCTGCATTTCGATCCCTCTTTCCTTTTAAGCCGCCATCGACGCGCGAATCCGGTCGACCGTCGGTTGCCGCATCCGTTGCTTGGTCGCCGCGAACGCATCCGCGTCCAACGCCAGCATCTCGCGCGCGACGCCGAGCGCCGTATTCATCAAAGCATCGGCCTCGATCGCTTCATCGAGATATCCCGCTTTCGCCGCGCCATCCGGATCGTAAAGTTTTGCGCCGAGCACCGCCTGGCTGACCGCGCGCGTGTCGAGCCGGTCATAGGCGAGCTGTAAGGCGAACTCCGGCAAGGCCAACCCGATCCCGACCTCGTTGAGCCCGATCTTGTAATCGCCGCGCGCGCCGATCCGAACGTCGCCGGTCAAGAGCAGCAGCGCGCCGGCGACGATGGAATGCCCCGGACAGGCGAAAATGACCGGCAGCGGGTGCAGATAGCTCTTCAGCATCGCGTCGACGCCGGCGGACCGCATCTCGCGCTGCGCGGCGGGGTCGTCGCCGCGAATGATCTTGAGATCGAACCCGGCGCACAAGACGCCGGGCCGCCCGGTGACGATGACGGCTTCCGCTTCCCGTTCGGCCCGGTCGAGGGCGGCGGACAGGGCCGCAATCATATCGGGGCCGAAGGCGTTCGCCTTGCCGTCGTCCATGGTGAGCGTGGCGATGCGGTCGGCCAGCTCGAACTTTACGAAATCGCTCATATCGTTCCTTTTGATTTGAGTGTCGCGGTTACCAACTCTCGCCGAACGGCCGCAGCTCTACCAGGAAGGAGCGCGCCGAACGCGGCTGATGGGCGGTGTGAAAGATTTCCGCGGCGAGATCGTCCGGCTTGGCAAAGAAATCGTCCGGCTTGTCCTCGCGGCAGCGGCGCGCGTACGGCATATCGATGACGGCGTCGATCACCACATAGGCAACGTGCACGCCCTGCGGCCCCAACTCGCGCGCCAGGCACTCCGCCAGGATGCGCTGCGAGGCCTTGGTCGGCGAAAAACCGATATAGCTCGGCTTGCCGCGCAATGCCCCGGTGTTGCCGGTCACCACGATGGCGCCGCTGCCGCGCTTCGCCATGCCGGGCGCGAGCTCCTGCGCCGTCGCCAGCAACCCGCAGGTATTGGCGCGGAAATTGCGCTCCAGGTCGGCCGGATCGAGCGTCTCGTAGGTCGCGAAACTGGCCAGCGACGCATTGTGCACGACCACTTCCGGCAACCCCTGCTGGGTCACGATTTCGCGCAAGGTCGCACGGTAGCCGTCGAGTTCGAGGAGGTCGGCCGGGTACGGCGTCGTGTTCGGGATTTCAGACGCCCAGCTGTTCAACCGCCCGCGATGCCGCGCGACCATCGATACCCGGTACCCCTCCGCCACGAACTTCCGCACGCACGCCAAGCCGGTCCCGGCGCCGACCCCGACGACCAGGCAATGGGGAGAGGTATCCTGCGGCATTTATCGGTCTTTCTCTCGTGCACGCGCGCCGACAATACAACAGCCCCTACGGGCCGTGTCGATTCCAGGTTTGGAATTTTTTCTTGCCCCCATGGCGACATGCTGTGTTTGGTCGATGGAGGACTAACTTGGAGTCGCCGATGTCCTTAGAACTCTGGATCGCGTTAACGCTCGCCACGGCCGCACTGCTGGCGGTGCCGGGACCGACCGTTATGCTTGTCGTCAGTTACGCGCTGGGCCGTGGCCGATCGAGCGCCTGGGCAACGGTCCCCGGCGTCACGCTTGGCGATTTCACTGCCATGACGGTGTCGCTGCTTGGCGCCGGCGCGGTGATCGCTGCCTCGGCAACCCTGTTCACGGTCCTCAAACTGTGCGGCGCCGCCTACCTGATCTGGCTCGGCATCCAACTCTGGCGCGCCGACCCGGCCTTAGAGGAGGCGACTGCCGCGTCCAGTCCCGATACCAAGCGAATGTTCTGGAATGCCTATATCGTGACGGCGCTCAACCCGAAGAGCATCGCCTTCTTCATCGCCTTCGTGCCGCAATTCGTCGACCCGGCCGCGCCCGTGTTCAAGCAGTTCGCGATCATGGAGACGACTTTCCTGGTTTTGGCCGCAGCAAATGTCGCGGTCTGGGCGGTTTTGGCGGGACGTATGAGGGCGCAGTTCGAAAAGCCCTCCGTGCTGCGCCTCACCAACAGGATTGGCGCCGGTTTTCTGATCGGTGCCGGGCTGCTGACCGCGGCAATGCGGCGAACGGGTTAGAGCGGGGCGTTCGTTTAGATCGCGCCCTCGCACGCCAGTCTACAAATCCACGCCGTAATCCCGCTTCGCGCCCTCCGCGCTGACATAGCCGTCCTTCACGTCTTGCGCCAGTTGCGCCGGATCGCGGGCTTCGGGCGGGCCGTAGCCGCCGGAGCCGGGGACTTCCAGTAGAATTCGCGAGTCCGCCGGGGCCGGGAAACCGCCCTTGCTGTTGAGTTCGCGAACCTTGCCGTCGGGGGTTTCGATGGCGATACGCGCTTTAGCACCCGCCTTGCCGCCGGCGAGACCGAAGGGCGCCGACTTGGTGCGTTCCAGGCAAATCGACGCCTGCGAAGAATTGCCGAGCACCCGCCAGGCGCGCCGCGCGCCGTTGCCGCCGCGGTACTGCCCCGCGCCGCCGCTGTCCGCGGTGATCTCGTAATACTCGACGCGCACCGGGAAGCTCATCTCCAGCACCTCGATCGGCGTGTTCATGGTGTTGGAAATGCCGCTCGCCACGCAATTGATGCCGTCCTTGGTCGGCCGCGCGCCGAAACCGCCCTTGATCGTCTCGTAGCTGACATAACGGTCGCCGTTGCGGTAGTCGACCCCGCCCAGGGTCAGCACTGCGGACGTCCCCTGCGAGCAGGCCATCACCCGGTCCGGCATGAAGCCGGCCATCGCGCCGAACAGCATGTCGCTTACACGATGCGAAATCTCGTGGTTGGCGTAGACCACCGGCGCCGGAAACGCCGCGTTGACGACCGAGCCTTTCGGCGCCTTCACCGTGACGGAGCGCCAGCAGCCGGAGTTGGGCGGAATCATGCTGGTCGGGTCGACGATCATCTTGACCGAGGTGAATATCCCCGACGCCGTCACCGACAGCGGCGCATTCATCGGGCCCGCGACTTGGCCGTCGGAGCCTTCGAAATCGACGGTCAAACTGTCGCCCTTCTTGATCGCCTTCATGCGGATCGTGAAAGTCTCGTCCGTATCGGCGCCGTTTTCCAGAATGCCGTCGCCGTCGCAGAAATCTTCGAAACTGCCCTCCCCGTCCGGCATGTCGCGCAGCAGCGCCCGCATCATCGTGTCGGAATAGTCCATGACTTCGCCCATGATGCGCAGCAACCTATCGGCGCCGTATTTCTCCGCCAGTTCGGACAGACGTTGCGAACCGCGGCGGTTGGCCGCGACCTGGGCATTGAGGTCGCCGCGCCGTTCCTCCGGGGTGCGCACGTTGGCGAAGATGATCGCGTCCACGTCCCGGTTCAGCACACCTTCGGTATAGAGCCGCACCGGCGGCAGACGCAGGCCTTCTCCGAATATTTCGGTCACCGCCCCGTAGCTGCCCGGGCTGGCGCTGCCGATATCCGGCCAGTGCGCCCGCACGCAGGCGAACCCCAGCAATCCGTCCTCGTAGAAGGCGGGCGAAATCACGTTCACGTCGGGCAGGTGCGAGCCGCCGAAATAGGGGTCGTTGTGGATGAATACGTCGCCCGGCCGGAAGCTCTCCCAGGCCGTGATCACCGCCTTGACCGCATCGGGCATGGAGCCGAGATGGATCGGCAGGTCCGGGCCCTGCGCCACCATCTCGCCTTCCCGGTCGAAGATGCCGCAGGAGTAGTCGCCGGCGACTTTGAGGATCGGCGAGTAGGCGGTCTTGGCCAGCACGACCTTCATTTCCTCGGCCGCCGCGTAGAGGCTGTTCTTGACCACCTCGAAGGTCGCCGGGTCCGTCTTCATTCGGGGTGCGGCGGGGATGCCGGTGTCATTCGCCATCTTGCGCCTCCATGATGATGTGGCCGTTGTCGTTTGCGCGCGCCGCCCAGCCCGGCGGCACGACGATTGTCGCATCGAGCGCTTCGATCACCGCCGGCGCCGCGATACGGTCGCCGGCGGCGATGCCGTCTCGATTGTAAATCGCGCAGTCGACCCGGCCCGTACGCCGGAACCAGACGGGCCGGCTGCCCTTGAGTCCTTCAACACCATCGGAACCGACGTGACGCAGATCGAGACCTTCCAGCCTGCCGATCGCCGTCAGGCGTAGATTGACCAGTTGGACCGCCTCGTCCGGATTGGCGTGACCGTAAGTTATGCGGTGTTTTTCGTGAAATTTCGCCGCCATGTCGTCCAGCGTATCCACTGTCACTGGGCCGGACCGCGCCGGAACCGTAAGCTCATAAGCTTGGCGCGAATAGCGCAGATCGGCGCCGCGTTCCAGCACCCATTGGCTCTCCGGGATCGCCGCCGCGCGGAGCATCTCCCGCGCCGACTCTTCCATTGCCTCGTAAACCGCCCCGAGGGATGCCGGCTTCGCATCGGCCAACGCCGTATAGAGCGTCTTGACGTAATCCCGCTTGAGATCGGTCGCGACGAGGCCCAGCGCCGAGAATCCGCCGGGGATCGGCGGCACGATGACCTCGCGGATGCCCAGCGCGTCGGCCAGTTCCGTCGCGTGCATCGGCCCGGCGCCGCCGAATGCCAAAAGACTGAATTCGCGGGCGTCGTGGCCGCGTTCGACCGAAACGATGCGCAGCGCCTCGGCCATCGAATTGTTGACCACGTCGATGACGCCCGAGGCCGCAGCCTCGACATCGAGGCCGAGGGGTTCGGCAAGCTGCTCGGCAATCGCGGCGCGCGCGTCTTCGGTCCGGATCGCCAGCCGCCCGGCGAGCTTCGCCTGCGGATCGAGGTAGCCGAGGACCAGGTTGCAATCGGTCACCGTGGGCTCCGTACCGCCGTGACCATAACAAACCGGTCCGGGTTCCGCGCCGGCGCTGCGCGGGCCGACCCGCATCGAGCCGCCGGGATCGACCCAGGCGATGCTGCCGCCGCCGGCGCTGACCTCCGCCAGATCGATGACCGGTACGCGGATCGGATGGCCCGTCCCGTGCATCCAGCGATTGACGTTGCCGTCGCCGCCGACCTCGTATTCCGAAGTCGTTTCCACTGTGCCGTCCTTGATCAAGCTGGCTTTTGCGGTTGTGCCGCCCATGTCGAAGGAGATCAAATTGGGTTTGTCGAGCTGGCGGCCGATCAGCGCCGCGGCGATGACGCCCGCCGCCGGCCCGGATTCGATCGCCATCGCCGGCATCTTCAAACCTTCATCCACGTTGAAAACGCCACCGCTCGATCCCATCACGTAGAGGCTCGGCAACCCCATGCCCGCCACCGCTTTCTCCAAGCGGCGCAGATAGGATTCGAGGATCGGCCCGACATAGCCGCAGACCGCGGTCGTGCTGGCGCGTTCGAACTCGCGGATTTCCGGCAGCACCTCGCTGGACAGGAACACCGGGATATCCGGCAACGCAGCGCGCAACCTTTCGCCGACGGTCCGCTCGTGCGCATCGTTCAGGAAGGAGTAGAGCAGCGAGACGGAGACCGCCTGAATATCGTTCGCACGGACGAAGTCGACGATGTCGTCGATCTCCGACTCGACGAGCGGCGTCACCACCTGTCCGGCCGCGTCGAGCCTTTCCGTCACCTCCAGCCGGCAATGCCGCGGCACCAGCACGCCCGACGGGTCCTGAAACAAGTCGTACAAGTCCGCCCGCGCCGAGCGCCGCAGTTCCAGCACGTCGCGGAAACCGCGCGTCGACACCAGGACCGATCGCGCACCTCTTTTTTCCAGGATGGCGTTCGTGACCACCGTCGTCGCATGGGACAACAACGTCACATCGGCTGCCGCAACATTGTTTTCGCGAAGCGCGATCTCAAGCGCCTGAACCACCCCGTCGCCGAAATCGCGTGGCGTCGTCGGCACCTTGGCGATGCCGATCCGTCCATCCGTTTCGTTGACTAGGGCGACATCGGTAAACGTGCCCCCGATATCGACCCCGACCCGCCAGTTCATGCCTTTGCACCTCGTTTTTCCTGCCAGTGCAATAATCAATCGCGGCGCGGCTACATACAAGCCCTGGGCCGTTCGGCCGCATATCCAGTACCGCCGTCGATCGGTATAGTCCGACCGTCGTTAGCCCGGAGTAACCGCGATGGCCGTCCGTTTCCTGAAATGCGTTTGCGCCTTTTCGTTTTTTGGCGTGCTGATCGCCGGCGCAGCCGCGGAACCGCGCCAGCAATTCGCGCAAAAGGGCAAGACGTTAAGCGATTTGGAAATCGAACAGCGGCTCAAGGAGCTCGGCTTCGACCCCGGCCCGATCGACGGGAAATTCGACAAGCAAACCGGACCAGCGCTCCGCGCGTTTCAGAAGAAGGCTGGCGTACCGGAAAGCGGCAAAATCGACGATGCCACGATGGCCGATCTGGTGGCCAGCAGCGAAGCCAAATTGCTGCACAGCCTGCCGCCGGCGTTGTTACCGCCGACTACCGCGCCGGAAAATTTTGGCACAAAAATCATTCTGCGCCACGCGGCGACACGGAAAGGCGAGATGGTCCTGGTCATTCCGCGCCGCGGCGGCTACCAGCACAAGCTGCAATTTCTAGGCCTAACTCCCGACGGCCGCGCCCATGTCGAGTCCACGGTATGGACACATGGCGCCATCCACGAGATCGAAGGCCCCTTAACCTTGGCCGGGTACGAGTTAACGCCGGACGGCGACGCCCCGATGGTGTTCCGCGTCGACCGCAAAAGAGGGTACGTCTTCGTCAGCGGCAAAGGACGGGTCAAGCCGCCGGACGGTCCGGAGATGATCTTTGGGGCCGACCAGCAAGGGATTGCTATAGGCCATCGGCCGATTGAACCGCGGCCAAAGACCAAGTAACGGCCGGGCCGGTTACGAGAAGGGCGGCTGTTTATTCGAGTTACCTCACCTGCTGTAAGGCGCGCCAGACCTTTTCCGACGTCGCGGGCATGTCGACTGGAGCCGTGCCGGCCCGCCGCAGGGCGTCGGACAGCGCGTTCATCACCGCCGCCGGCGTGCCGGTGGTCCCGCTTTCCCCGGGTGCGAGTCTCGCATGGCAGTGATGTCTGCGGCTTGGTTCGTTGAGTTCAGGCAGCGATTGCCATGGCTGCTGCACGTGGACTGATGTTGTCGTTGGCCGGTGTGTCGGTTGCGCTGATCAGGGCCTTCCATGCCC
>JAKZTB010000070.1:0-10468 GCA_047517345.1 Alphaproteobacteria bacterium | reverse complement strand
GCCTCCGATCGGTCTCCGCGAGAACCGTCGATGACCTCTGGGCGGCCATCGCCGAGATCATCGAACATTTCCCGCCTGAGGAATGCGCGAACTACTTCAGGAACTCAGGCTATGGATTCAATCAAACTTGAAATGCTCTAGGGGGGGCGTTGTTCGTGGGCAACGTTCCGGCCGGAACGATCCTGCACCAACGCGGCTGGGCACTGCACGATCGCACAACCGCCCTGTTCGACGCCGTTCCGCTACCGGCGGCGACGCCGGGATTCGAGGTTCGTGGCGACATAGAACCGTTCAAGGAAATCGACGACACGCCCGGCCTCTACCTTTTCGGCCATGCCGTCGATGAAGATTTCGGCGGCGAATTCCTGCTGACGGTCTATGACAATTTCGCCGACGAAACGGCGACGCGCAGTGGCCGCGGCGCCTGGCGCACCCGCTTCCTCAGCGCCGGATTCGGCTATTTTCTACCCTTCGATCTCGAACTCCTGACACAGTTTATGCATGGCGGCACCGAACGCCTGACGCTGTCGGGCACCACGCTCGACGCGTCTTTCACCGCGGCCTACCTGCTTCTGAGCGGTTTCCTCGATGAAGATGAAGCCCATCAGCTCACGCTACGCTATGACTGGTTTAGGGTCGACGACCGGAATGCCGTCCCCGGCGGTGCCGCACCGGTCGACGAAATTGGCGATGCATGGACCCTCGCCTACAGCTATCGACCGACCGAACATCACCGGCTGAGTTTTGAGGTTCTGAGCGTTGAAAGCCGGCGTTCCGCGCGCGAGAACACCAGCGTTTCCGCCAAACAGCGCGATACGACGATCCAGACGAGCTACCGGTTTACATTCTGAAGCAGCTTATTTTATTGCCGGCATGACGTCGTGCGTGATGATCCGCAGGCTGTTCTTGACCTGCGCTTCGGTCAGCATGCCGCCGGCATTCAGCTCCGCGATCGCCCCGTCGATCCCCAGCACTTCGCGCCACTCCGTCAAACGGTCGATCAGGCCCTGGGCCGAGCCGAATGCGACGCGGCTTTTCAGAATATCGTCGTAGGAAAGCGAAGATAGCAGCGCCGCGGTTCTTTCGCGGTCCATGCCTCCCCCTTCCTTCTTGCTCGGGGCGGACGCCGCGACCAATTTCGCCTGCCGTTCGAAATAATAAACGATGTTGTCGCGCGGTTCTTCGAGTGCCGCCGCTTCGGTGTCTGCAGCGTAGATCGGGACCCTCAGATAGACACTGCCACTGCCCGGATGGCCGGCTTCCTTCCAGGCAGCGCGGTAGACGTTGAGATTGTCTCGCAGCGCCTCAAGGCCGTCGCCGCGCAATCCGACGAAAAGCGGCAACCCTTCCTTCGCCACCTTCGAAAACGTTCCGGGCGACGTCGCCGCCATGCGCATCGGCGGATGCGGTTTCTGAACCGGCTGCGGCACGACCAACGCCTCGGTGACTTTGTAGTACTCGCCATCGAAGGAGAACGGTTCTCCCTTCCACGCTTCCCGAAGAATCGTCAACGCTTCGTCGAACCGTCCCTGGCTTTCGCCGTAATCGATATTGAAGCTGTTATAGGCGCGCTTGAAGCCGCTGCGGCCGATCCCGAACTCCAACCGACCTTGACTGATATGGTCCAAGGTCGCCGCTTCCTCCGCGACCCGGAGCGGGTTGGCCAGCGGCAACACGTAGACCGCCATACCGACCCCCATACGCTTGGTCCGCGCCGCGATCGCGCTCAGCGTCACGATCGGCGACGACAGGACCGAACGTTGCGGGCTGAAATGGAATTCGGACAGCCAAGCACTATCGAGACCCCAGGATTCGGCCGCATCCACAAGATCGAAACCCTCCCGGAACGCCTCGACCGACGATCCGCTCTCGCGGAATCCGAATTCCATGAACATTCCGATATGCATCTTTGACGCTTTCCGTGTTGGCGGTTGGTTATCCGTACGGGGTCGGTTACGACCCGCTGTTTTCCCGGAATTCCGGGTAAAGGTTTACATAGCCGAGCGCCACGCGCTTCTGGGCGTTCTCCCGAGCGCGCTCTTCGCTCATCGGCGTGAAGCCGAATCCTTCGACCAGACGGTTCATGAAGCTCATACGCGCGGTTACCGCGATGGCGTCATGCAGCGCCCGCTCGTCCCAGCCCGCATCGAACACGGCGTCGGCATCGGCCTGCGTCATCTCGCTCGGCGTCAAGGTCAGCTTGCGGACGAATTTCAGCAAGGGTTTGAACTTGCCGTCGATGGGCGCCGACTCGACGTCTTCCAAGAGCTTATCGATCAGACCCTCCTCGATGCCCCACGCATAGGCTGCGGCGGAATGAGCGGCATAGGCGAAGCGGCATTTGGCCGTACCGACAACAAACGACGCGATCAACTCGCGCTCGCCTTGCGTGAAAGGCGACGGCCCGTTCATCAACGCCTGCCCCATCTGCGACCAAGGACCGTAAATGTCGGTGTAGGCGCCGAAAACGTTCGCCGGCCCGGCATCGTCCGGCAGTGACTTGAAAAAGGGCATAGCACCCAACCCTTTCGACTGATCGGAGAATTCCCCGTCCCGAGCGCGGAAGTCTATTCGATTTCAGGGCAAAGACAAATGTGGCGTCAGCACTCCGCGGCGTCCTGCCGCGCCGCGTCGAGAAGCGATAGCAGGTAAGGCGGCGTGACCGGCGTCTGGGTGATGCGCACGCCGAACGGGGCGAGTGCGTCTTCGATCGCCCCGGCGATCGCGGCGAGTGCCGGGATCGTGCCCCCTTCCCCGGCCCCCTTGGCCCCCAGCGGGTTGAGCGGCGTCGGCGACTGGATATGCACCTGTTCGACGCGCGGCACATCGGTCGCCATCGGGATCAGATACTCGCCGAAATTGACCGTTTGCGGCTGCGCGTCGTCGTCGTAACGCATCCACTCGTACAAGGCGTTGCCGATGCCGTGCGCGACACCGCCCATGACCTGCCCTTCGACCATTTTCGGATTGATCATGGTGCCGCAATCATGTGCCGTGCTGTAGCGAATGATCGTCACGGCGCCGGTCTCGATATCGACCTCCACTTCCGCAACATGCGCGCCATTCGCATAGGTCGACCGTTCCGGCGTGAAATAGGAGGTCTCCTCCAAACCGGGAATGACGCCGTCCGGCAGCGCGAAGCCCGGCATACCGTTGGCGAAGGAGGCGATTTCCGCAAAGGTTTTGCCGTGGTCCGGCACGCCCTTTACGAAAACCCGTCCGTCGGCGAGATCGAGATCCTCTTCCGCCGCTTCCAGCAGGTGGGACGCCGCACGGACCAGCTTCTCGCGCACGGTATTCGCCGCCATCTGCGCCGACGGTCCGGCGTTCGCGGTGATCCGGCTGGCGAAGGTCCCGATGCCGATGCCCACCCCGGCGGTATCGCCCGGCGTGACGGCAATATCCCCGGGCTTGAGCCCGAGCCGGTCGGCGACGATCTGCGCCAGCATGGTCTGATGGCCCTGGCCCTGCGGTGTGGCGCCGGTCTGCACCGCCACCTTGCCGCTCATCTCGATTTTGACGTTCACGCCTTCGAACGGCCCCAGCCCGGTGCCCTCCACATAACTGCCGAGTCCGATCCCGATATAGCGGCCTTCCGCGCGCGCGGCGGCCTGACGGGCGCGGAAATTCCCGTAGTCGGCCAGCTCCAGCGACTTTTCCTGGCACTGCGGATAATCGCCGCTGTCGTACACGACTGGATTGCCATCGCGGAAAACGAGCCCGACAGGATAGGGCATTTGTTCGGGTTGAACGAAGTTTCGGCGGCGCAGCTCGGCCGGATCGAGGACGAGCTCGCGTGCGATACGGTCCATCAACCGCTCCATGACGAACACCGCCTGCGGCCGTCCGGCGCCGCGCACGGGAGTGGTCGCGACTTTGTTGGTGAAAACAACCGACAAATCCATGTGATAGGCCGGCAGCACATAGGGACCGGGCACCGTTGTCGCCGAAATAAACGGCGTGATGACGCCCCACGGCACGTAGGCGCCGGAATCGTGGATCAGCGAACCGCGCACGCCGCGCAGCTTGCCGTCGTCATCGACCGCGACCTCGACATCCCAGTACTGGTCGCGCTCCTGATAGGTCGCGATGAAATTCTCGCGGCGGTCCTCGATCCATTTCACCGGACGGCCGAGTTGGCGCGCCGCCGCCGCGGCGCAGAACTGTTCCTGGTAGTACAGAACCTTGGGGCCGAACCCGCCGCCGACATCCGGCGGCGCAATCACCCGGACCTGGGTCTCACTCATCCCCATCATCGTAGCATAGACATTGCGCAGCATATGCGGCGCTTGGGTATTGCTCCACAGCGTCATCGAACCCGCAATCGGATCGTGCGCGGCGATCACCCCGCGGCATTCCATCGCGTGCCCGCCGCCGCGATGGGTGAAGAGCGATTCCCTGAAGACGTGCGCCGCGTTATTGAAGGCCGCGTCGATGTCGCCGAAGCGCATTGGAAATTGAGCGGCGATATTGTCCGCCCGGTCCGCATGCGCGACGGCGGCGTCCGGCGCCAGGGCCGCACGGCAATCGGACGCGGCCGGCAGCGGCTCGTATTCGACGGTGACCCTTTCCGCCGCATCTTCGGCGCTATAGCGGTCGTCGGCAACGACGAAGGCGACCGCCTCGCCGGCAAAGCAAACCTCCTCGCGCGCCAACGCGTAACTGGTCACCGGATGGCGAATGGCTGGGTTCGGCACCAGTAGCAGCAGCCGTTCGTCGCGAAAGGACTGCGGCAGATCGGCATGGGTCAGGACGGCGTGGACGCCGGGCATTTCCAGTGCGGCGCTGCGGTCGATCTTACCGACCCTGGCGTGCGCGAAGTGACTGCGGACAACAGTCGCGTGCAGCATGCCGGGAAGATGGAAATCGTCGATGAACCGTCCCTGTCCGGAGAGCAGGGCGGGATCTTCGACACGGGATACCGAACTCCCGACCCAGCTCATGCCGTGCCGGTCCTCCTGGCTTCGACATAGGCCAGCACCGCATCGACCATACCCTGATAACCGGTGCATCGGCACAGGTTTCCGGACAGCGCGATCCGGATTTCCGCTTCGCTGGGATCGGAAGCCGTCTCCAGAAACTCGGTCAAGGTGCACAGCACGCCCGGCGTGCAATAGCCGCACTGCAGACCGTGATTGTCCGCAAAGGCCTGTTGCAGCGGGCTCAACCCCTCGGCGGGCGACAACCCTTCGATCGTCGTGATCTCGTGACCATCGGCTTGCACCGCCAAGGTCAGGCAGGATCGGGCAGAACGCCCGTCGATCAACACGGTGCACGCGCCGCAGACGCCGTGTTCGCAGCCGACATGGGTACCGGTCAGTTCCAACTCGTGACGCAGGAAGTCGACCAGGGTCCAGCGCACTTCGACCTCGCGGGTCACGGGCTGACCGTTGACGGTAAGCTGAATCTCACGTTTTTCGCCCATCACTACGCTTTCCCTTCCTGGGCGCGCCGATGCGCCAGTACGAGGGCGCGCCGCGCGTAGACGACCGCCAGTTTGCGCCGGTAGTCGCGCGGTGCATGGACATCGTCGATACCGGCGACCGACTCCGCGGCTTTGGCGGCATCGGCGAACAGCGTTTCGCCGGGCATGCGGCCCACCAGCGCAGCTTCCGCTTCGGTCAACCGCACCGGACCGGTATCGACACCCGTCAACGCAACCGACACGCGCTCGATGCTTCCATCGTCTTGCAAAGTCATCAACGCACCGGCACCGGCGAGCGCGAAATCGCCGTGCCGCCGCGCCATCTCCAAAAAGGCGTAGCCGTGACCGACCGGCCAGCAGGGCACCGTAATCCCGACCAGCAGCTCGTCCGGCTCCAGGTTCGGCATCATGAAGCCGAGCGACCAATCGGCGATCGGCACGTCACGGTCGCCGCGCGCGCTGGTCACATGCAAGACCGCGTCGAGCGCGCTGAATACGGCCGGTATTTCCGCCGACGGGTCAAGATGCGACAGGCTGCCGCCGATGGTGCCGCGGTTCCGGGTTTGGATATGGCCGATCAGGGTCAACGCTTCGATCAAAAGGGGACAGCGCGCCTGGACCACCGGCGAGTCCGCCGCGTCGCGCTGCCGGACCATGGCGCCGAAGCGGATCGTATCGCCGGTTTCCCGGATTTCGGTCAGCTCGGGAATACGGTTGATATCGACGATGTGGTCCGGCGCAAGATAGCGGAAATTCATCATCGCCATGAGCGACTGCCCGCCGGCGAGAATCTTCGCGTCTTCGAGGCGCGACAGCATTGCAACGGCATCGGCAACCGTCTCGGGCCGATGATAGGAAAAGGGCGCAGGCTTCATGTCCGATGGTCGCCTTTCTCAGGGCTCAGGAACGGTGCGATCATTAAAGTCCGGACAATACGATGCAAGCCCGAATTTCTACTCGCCCTTCAAAAACAGAACCTCGGTCCGCCGCGGGACTTTGGCCAAGCTGATTTCGATCCTGTCGCTGTCATGCATCCGTATCGGATACAAGGCCTTTGCCTTCTGGATGAATTCCTCCACCGCACCGTAATACCCGTAATGCATCGGGATGATCAGCTTGGGCCGGATCTGCGCCAGCACACGGAACAGCTCGCTATGGGTCATCGTCATAAAGCCGTCGATCGGCGCGAAAGCGATATCGATCCGGCCGAGTTCCCCGAGCTGTTCCTTGGAAAGGACGTGATGCAGGTGGCTGATATGAACCACGCAGAGATCGGCGACCTCGAACACGAACATGGAATTCCCGTTCGCCATACGGCCGGTGATATCGGTCAGGTTGGTCGGCACGTTGCGGATCCGAACGTCTTCGATGAACATATTGTGCCGCGCCACGCCGCCCTTCGGGTCCCAACCGCGCAGCACATGCTTGATCCCGTCGGCGATGAAATCGGTGTAATGGGAATCGTGCGAATTGTTCATCGTCACGAGGTCGGGAATCGCGTTGAGCGGCAAATAGCCATTGTAGTCCGTCAGGGCCCGGACTCCCGCCGCCGACTCGATCATGAAACTGGCATGTCCGACATAGGTGATGCGGATATGATTTTTCGGTACGGCGGCTGTCTGCGCCAAGGACGCGCGAACGATGGGCAGCGGTTGCGAGGCGATGGGAAAACAGGTCGCGAAGACCGGTCCCAATCCAACCCAAAACGCCAAACCCAAAACCGACGCAAACATGGATTTCATTTACGGGCCCTTCCAGACGCCGCTGCGTCTTGGCAGCTTATCACGGTTCCAATTATTTAAGGGAGGCGTTGCTGTGCGGTACCTGCCGCGCTAGGCTCGCCGCCATCCGTTAGACGTTTTAAGGAAACTCCCGAGAATGAAATTCGGAATCTTTTATGAATTGCAGCTGCCCCGTCCGTGGAAACCAGACGGCGAACGGCAACTCTTCAACAACGCGCTCGACCAGATGGAGTTGGCCGACAAACTGGGCTTCGACTACGCCTGGGAGGTCGAACATCATTTCCTGGAAGAGTATTCGCACTGCCCGTCGCCGGAGGTGTTCCTCGGCGCCGCGAGCCAGCGCACCAAGAACATCCGCCTCGGCCACGGCATCATCCAGCTGACGACCAACCACCCGGCACGGGTCGCGGAACGCGTCGCGTCGCTCGACCTGCTCAGCAACGGCCGCGTCGAGTTCGGCATGGGCGAAGGCGGCAGCGTCACCGAGTTGGGCCCGTTCGACCGTCCGCTGAAGACCAAGCGTGAAGTCTGGGAGGACGCGGTTCGTGCCATCATCCCCATGTTCAAGGATGGCGGCTGCGAATATCACGGCGAGTATTTCGACTTCCCGCTGCGCAACGTCCTGCCGAAGCCGGTGCAGAAGCCGCACCCGCCGCTCTGGGTCGCCTGCTCGCAATTGAAGACCATCGAATATGCCGGCCACCGCGGCATGGGCGAGCTGGGCTTCCAGTTCGTCAGCGGCGATGCCGCGAACGCCTGGGTGCACGCCTATTACAACGCCTTCACCCAGAAGCAAGAGAAGCTGACGGACTACGCGACCAACCCGAACATGGCGCTGGTCAGCTATTTCATGTGCGCGGAAACCGACGAGGAAGCCCGGCGCCGCGCCGACGGCATCCCGTTCTTCCAATTCGCCCTGCAGTTCTACAGCGCCGGCCGTATCGGCGAGCAGCGCGACCGCCCGCCACCCGGCACGGTCGACCTTTGGGGGGAATACGAAAGGTGGAAATCGGAAAATCCGGAAGCGCATGCGCGCGCCATCTCCGGCGGTCTGATCGGTTCGCCGGAGACGATCCGCAAGCGCCTGCGCAAATATTCCACCTCGCATGTCGATCAGGTCATCCTGTTGAATTAGGCGGGCAAAAACACGCACGCGCATATCTGCGAGAGCCTGGAACTGTTCGCCAAGGAGGTCATGCCGGAATTCCAGGCGAACGAGCCGGAACATCAGGCATGGAAGCAGAAGGTTTTGGCCGGCGAAATCGAACTCGAAAAGATCGACACCTCGCCCTACGAGAACCGCTTCAGCAAGAACTCGGTGCAGGCCGACACGATCCGCAAAGCCGACGCCGCCGACTAACCCCCGTCAGCTCTGGATAACGGCATCGACGTCGATTTCGACGAGGATACTGGGGCTGGCGAACCCGTCGACGATCAGGCCTGTACCGACCGGATAGACGCCTTTTAGGTATTTTCCGACGGCCTGGTAGACCGCGTCCCGGTAGGCGCGGTCGGCGATGTAGATGGTGATCTTGCAGACATCGTCGAGGCTTGACCCGGCCTCTTCCAGCAGTGTCTTGATGTTTTGCATCGCCTGATCGGCCTGCAAACCGGCATCGCCGTGCGCCGTGAATTCGCCGTCGAGAGGCGTACCGGTCTGGCCGCGCAGATAGACCCGGTCGCCGGCAACAACCGCCTTGCAGAACCGCGAGCCGAGTTTCTGGCCGTCGCGATATTCGTCGTCCGTATCGAACTTGCGCAGGCGTTTGTGCGGGGTGCCTTCGGCAAGGCTGATCGCCATGTCGATCTCGAACAGTATTTCCGGCCGTGCGAAACCGCGCATGATCAGCCCGGTCGAACACGGGTAGGTGTCGCCGAGATGCCGGCCCAGCACCTGATAGACCGGTTCGCGATAGGCGCGGTCGCCGATATAGACGCGCAGCTTGCAGATATCGTCGAAGCTCGCCCCCGCTTCCGCCAACAAAGTCCTTGCGTTCTGCATCGCCTGGTCCGCCTGCGCCGCCGCGTCTTCCGGCCGATGCCCGGCGCCGGCGTTCTTCGTGCCGTCCAGGTCGGTGCCGGTCTGGCCCCGCAGGTAAATCTCGCCGCCGGTGGAAATCACCATGCAGGAGCTGCGGTTGACGCCGGTCTGGTTGAACCAGTTCTCGGTGTTGAACAGGCGGAATTTCCGGTGCTCGCCGATCGATGGAATGACCGCGTCCACGTCCAGCTCGACTTTCATCTCGGGCTTCGCCAACCCCTTGACGACCAGACCCGTGCCGACCGTCGGGATGTCCTTGAGATACCGACCGACGACGCCGTACACCGGCACCCGGTAGGCGCGGTCCGTGATGTAGGTGGTGACCTTGCAGATATGCTCGAGGCTCGACCCGGCCTCCTCCAGCAGGGTTTGCACGTTGCGCATCGCCTGGTCCGCTTGCACCGCCGCGTCCTCGGCCCCGACCATCTTCTGGTCCAGATCCAGGCCGGTCTGGCCGCGCATGAAGATTCGGTTGCCCGCCTTGGCGACCATGCTCATGTCGTTGTCCAGCGTCTGGCCCGCATAGACGTCGCGGGTGTTGAACTTGCGGAACAGTTCTATCTCCATGGTCGGCACTCCTGATAGCAAAGTGTCCACTCGAAACTTTCGAGGTAATCTATCGCCCGGGAGGACACGAACCCATGATACGGCCCATCGACCCGCACGATGCCGCGGCATGCGGCGCCCTCTACAACCACTATATCGAACATTCCATCGTGACGTTCGAAGAGGAAGCGGTTTCCGTGGCGGAGTTTCGCCACCGGATCGAAACGATAACGAAATCCTATCCCTGGCTGGTCCACGAAGAGGAAGGCGCGATCGGCGGCTACGTCTATGCCGGCCCCTGGAAGATACGTAATGCCTACAGGTTCGCGGCGGAAACGACCGTCTATCTGGCGCCGGGAAGCCAGGGCAAAGGCATCGGTACGGCGCTGTACGACCGGCTGATCGCACAGCTTCGCGATCGCGAAATTCACGCGGTCATGGCCGGAATCGCGCTGCCGAACGACGCCAGCGTTAGGCTGCACGAGAAAGTCGGCTTCGAGAAAGTCGCCCATTTCAAGGAGGTCGGCTGGAAATTCAACAAGTGGATCGACGTGGCCTATTGGGAGCTTGTACTCCATTCCTTGCCTATCCGGTTTACACCCACACCCACTAGGGCTAGAATGGGCGCAAACCGGATATAGGGGAGCGCGCCATGGATGTTCTCGACCGCGCCGATCTCCCATTCCCGCATTCGCTACCCGAGTTCCAGCGACT